>JBEHWO010000336.1:0-7368 GCA_040217695.1 Vulcanimicrobiota bacterium
AAGTTTTTTAGGAGATTTTTTTATATTTCTGTCAAGTCCTCTTTTAATACAACACTTTTTTACACTTTTTTAAAAATTTTTGGCTTTTATACTCTTCTTATTACGGCTTTTTTTTAAACCAGCTAATTTTTTACACAGCCACAGAATAAAAATAACCCGCCCAAGAGGAATCGAACCTCCGACCTGCGGATTAGGAATCCGTCGCTCTATCCCCTGAGCTATGGGCGGATTTAAGATTTCATATTATAACATAAAATAAAATCAAAGACAAGATTTTTCTCTTTAAAATTCAATCAAAAATTTATCTACAAAAGTACCTTGACATATATAATTTTGTCGTGAAAACAATAGCATCAGTAATAACATCAGAAAAAAATAAAGGAGTGACATAACATGGGGTTAGGCAGTATTGGAAAGAGTGTAAGTAAAGCAGGTAAAAGTCTGGGCAAAGCAGGAAAGGGCATCGGAAAAGGACTGGGTAAAACAGCCAAAGGGCTGGCAAAAACAGGTTTAAATGCTTCAGGATTGAAAGATCTAGCCAGCGGAAATGTAAAAGGAATATTAAAAGGTGTAACAGGGGGGGCCATAAATTCAATGACAGGCGGACTCGGCGGTGTTGCAATCGGTGCCATTGAAGGCGGTTCTAAAGATGGAGTAAAGGGTGCTGTTGAAGGCGGTCTCACAGGCGTACTGGGTAATTTACTGGATCAGTAAAAAAGATAAAATATTCAGAAAATCATCTATATCCGGCGGACATATAACAGGAGGTTTGTTAATCAACCTCCTGTTATACATGGAGGCACATTTACCAATGCCGTAGACATTAACATTTTCCGGTATATGAGTTTTGGGAGGGCCTGTAATAAAAGCGGTAAGAGGTAATTTTTCCAGTAATTCCAGGGGTAATTCATCAATTTTTTCTATAATCTTTCCTTCCAGTACAGAACATCTGGAACAGGTATAATCAGACCAGTAATAATAAACATGTCCCTTTTTCCAGTAAAGAGATGGTATTTCAAAGGGGTGAACTATTTTTTCCAGTATTTCACCTTTTATTATTTCATCCTTTAAACTTCGAAAACATCCTTTCTCTTCTGCAATAGAAAGATGTTTAACATTGGAAGGATCAATGCCAATAACTTTACAGGCAAGCTGGTCCAGAGCAAGAAAACCTGTTCCTCCGAGAAGTAATTTCAAATCTTCCACTTCATGCCCCAGGTCTGCAGGGCCATTTCCTTCCAGTCCGTTTGAAGCATCTATTACAGACAGAGAGGGGGTTATTACCGAGGCGAGTTCTGCTATATTTCTATGGAGATTCCTGTGAAATAAATTCTTATTTCCCGGTGAAAGCAGTCCTTTCTGATTTTTGAGGCCCAGACTTACTGTTGTCTGATAATGGGTTTTGAGTTTTGATACATTTATATATTCCCTTTCAAAAACTATTCCGGGAAGGCTGAGCGTATCGGTTATATTCTTCCGGGACAAAAGATCAAGATTCAGCATGTTCACACCTTTTTCCATACACATATCTCTATAACCGGAAACAGCAAAAGTTTCTTCTACGGGGAAATCAATGGGAACAGGGCCTTCTCCTATCACTATATCGTCAAACCCTTTTTCGTGCAGGTAGTCTATTATGCCTGCCACGACCTGAGGATTTGTAATATAAGGAGACGACGGCCATGTTGGCAGGGCTATATTGGGTTTTATAAATATTTTTTCTTTTTGAGGAATATAAGAAAGTTCCTCAAGCATAATTTTTGTAGATGATGATATAGAATCTATTATTTTTTTTATTATAAGTGTCATAAAAGAAGTGAGTAGTGAATAGTGAGTAGTGAATAGTGAGTAATGTCTATTCTTTTCACTTTTCACTTTTCACTTTTCACTATAAATTATGAAATATACTATAAAATATTCTGTAATATAGCATTATAATCCTTCATAAATGGCATTTATTTGGGATTATATAGTGAGTGGTTCGTGTGTGACCATACAGTCACCTGCTAACAGTCATTATTACTGACCTGAGCATAAGCAATTAATATTTTTATATGTTATAAATCAGATTAGATAAGGTTTTCTGGCTTTTCACTATTCACTACTCACTTCAGTATCACATGAGAAAAAAATCCAATGAAGGATTTTATTCTGACATGATGAACTTATGTACAGAAAATTTTTAAGGAGCTGATAGAAGTGATAGATGAAAAATCCAGAGCAAAACTTGATGCTCTCACAAGAAAAAGTGTTGACACCCTTCGTTTCCTGGCTATAGACGGAATACAGGCGGCTAACTCGGGCCATCCCGGACTTCCAATGGGTATGGCAGATGTAGCCTATATTATATGGACTAAATATTTAAAGCATAATCCTGAAAACCCCCTGTGGCCCGGCAGAGACAGATTTGTTCTTTCGGCAGGTCATGGTTCCATGTTACTTTACAGCCTGCTCCATCTCACAGGTTATAATCTCACCCTGGAGGACCTGAAAAAATTCCGACAGTGGGGCAGTAAAACACCGGGACATCCGGAAAGCCATCTTACTGCAGGAGTAGAAACAACAACAGGGCCTCTGGGCCAGGGTTTCTGCAACGGCATAGGTATGGCCATAACAAAAAGATTTCTTGCATCCCGTTTTAACCGTCCAGGTTATCCGGTAATGGACTATAACATATATGCCATTGTAAGTGACGGAGATTTAATGGAAGGGGTAACACATGAAGCTGCATCTCTTGCCGGTCATCTCGGGCTGAATGAATTAATCTATATTTATGATGACAACGGAATAACAATTGACGGAAGCACAGACCTTGCATTCACGGAAGACAGGGGAAAAAGGTTTGAAGCATACGGATGGTTTGTCCAGCATATTAACGGCCATGACCATGAAGAAATAATAAATGCCATAAATAAAGCGAGAGAAGAACAGGAAAGACCTTCTATTATAATGGCAAAAACCATTATAGGCTACGGAAGCCCGAACAGATCAGGGAAATCAAAAGTACACGGCGAGCCGCTGGGCACTGAAGAGATAGCTCTTACACGTAAAATTTTTGACTGGCCGGAAGCAACGTTTTATATACCTGACGATGTCCTCAGCCATTACAGAGAAGCAGTAACAAAGGGAATAGAAGTTGAACAACACTGGCAGAATATGATGGGAAAATACGGCACCGAATATAGTGAACAGTCTGCACTGTTTAAAGAATGGATGAGCGGTACATTACCTGCAGGGTGGAATGAAGATCTTCCTGAATTTAAAGAAGGTACCTCTATGGCAACAAGAGCTTCTTCAGGCAAAGTACTTAATGTACTGGCAAAAAAAGTGGGAAATATTCTCGGAGGCTCTGCAGACCTTCATCCGTCAAACAATACCTATCTCGAAGGATTTGCTCCGCTGAAAAAAGGCGATTTTTCAGGCAGAAACATGCATTTCGGTATAAGAGAACATGGCATGGGAAGTATAATGAACGGTATGGCATTGAACGGTGGTATTATCCCCTATGGAGGCACATTCCTTGTATTTTCCGATTATATGAGAGGTTCCATAAGACTTGCTGCCATTATGGGTATTCAGGTGATTTACGTATTTACCCATGACAGTATAGGTTTGGGAGAAGACGGCCCGACCCATCAGGCTGTGGAACATGTGGCTTCTCTGAGAGCCATACCGGGCCTTACCGTAATAAGGCCTGCCGACGGGAACGAGACTGTTCAGGCATGGATTTCTGCTATTGAAAACACTGAAGGCCCGACTGCTCTCATACTTACAAGACAGGCAGTTCCGTCACTGGATCAGAGTAAATTTAACAGTGCAAGAGGACTTCACAGAGGAGCTTATATACTTGCCGGTTCTGAAAAACCTGAGATTATATTCACAGGAACAGGTTCTGAAACTCATATAGCTATAGAAGCATACAACAAACTCTCGGAAGAAGGTATTGCTGCAAGGGTTGTAAGTATGCCGTCATGGGAACTATTCGATAAACAGCCGGAAGATTATAGAAAAGAAATTTTCCCCGCCTCTATTCCATGTGTGGCTATTGAAGCAGGTGTGAGACAGGGATGGGATAAATATATCGGCACAAAGGGTGAAGTGATAAGTATTGATAAATTCGGCGCATCTGCTCCATACAAAATTATTTATCAGGAATACGGCTTAACCTGCGATGCTATGGTTAAAGTGGCAAAAAAAATTCTCTGTAAATAATTTATAGCTATAATTTTTCTCAAATAAAATCCGATAATAATAAAAAGATTATCGGATTTTATTATTTCTGCAGGAGGAATTAAAAAATGAACAGATCTATTCAACATAAAACTCTCTTTATATTCATACCATCTATAATAATAATTATTATATCTCTATATGTATCCTATATAAAATCATCTCAAACCTTAATGGAAAGTGAAAAAGAAAAATTAAAACTGGTATGTAACAAAACAATTATAGAACTGGAGGACTGGATAAAGAGCTGTCAGACCACTGCCTACCTTTTCAGTGAAAACGGTGTTTTTAAAAGTGCCTGCAGGGGGAAACGTATGGATGAAGCAAGAGAAAGAGTCAAAATATATCATAAAAAATGTCCCTTTTATGAAAATATCTTTGTAGCAAATAAAGGGGGAGAAATTTTTATAGACTCAATTCAAGGTAAATCTGTAGGAGTTAATATAAGTAAAATGCCTGAATACAGAATAAATACAGAAAAAGCAGAAGAAGGAGAAACATGGATAGGAGATGCAGAAAAATCACCTGCTACAGGCAAAGCTGTAAGTTTAATAACCGCTCCGGTTACGGACAGAGGAGAATTTGTCGGTATTATGGGTACACCTGTTGAACTGGAAACTTTCTCGGATCAATTCATAACAAACTTTAAAATCGGAGAAACAGGTTATATATATATAGTGGATAAAAGGGGAAGAATGATTTCTCATCCCGACAAAGAACGTATCTTCACACTGAATATATCTGAATTCGACTGGGGTAAAAAGATATTATCAGGGAAGAGTGACTATATCACTTATAACTGGAATGGAAAGGAAAGGGTTGCCTTTTATAATACCTGTGAAAAAACAGGATGGAAAATAGTAACGGCAATAACTTCAAATGAATTAAACAGTCATCTGCAGGCTATAAAATTTATATCTTTATTTATAGGAATTGTAATAACTGCCATAATGATAATAATAATATATTTTTTAACAAATTATATACTTAAGCCAATAAAAAACATGTCTGATATTATGAAAGATATAGCAGAAGGCGAAGGTGATCTGACAAAAAGGATCTCCATAAAATCAGAAGACGAAATAGGTCAAATGGCAGAACACTTCAATAAATTTATAGATAAGCTCCAGAATATAATTAAAGAAGTTGCAAGAAATACAGACAGTCTTTCCGTATCATCAAAAGAGCTTGCTAAAATATCTACCGAAATGGCTGCCGGAGCAGAAGAAATGGATAGCCAGGCAGGTATGGTTGCTTCTTCAGGAGAAGAATTGTCTGCCAATATCAACAATATAGCTGCCGGTTCGGAAGAAATGTCTGCTGTTATAAATACTGTAGCATCTGCTATAGAAGAGATGAGTGCTTCCATAGGAGACGTGGCAAAAAATATGGAAAAAGAAGCAAGTATTGCAAGAGAAGCAAACAATCAGACAGGAGAAGCAAAAAAAATCATGGCAAAACTCGGAGAATCTGCAAAAGAAATAGGAACCATTGTAGAGCTGATAAATGACATAGCGGATCAAACAAATCTTCTGGCACTGAACGCAACAATCGAAGCGGCAAGAGCAGGGGAAGCGGGAAAAGGATTTGCCGTAGTGGCAAATGAAGTAAAAGAACTCGCAAAACAGAGCAGTGAGGCTACGGGAAAAATTAACAGTAAAATAGAAATAATACAGAATAATACTGAAAAATCTGTAAAAGCCATAAATGAAGTGGCTTTAATAATTAATGAAGTAACAAAAATAGCGACATCAATAGCAGCTTCCATAGAAGAACAATCTGTAACGGTAAATGAAATTTCCCAAAATATATCAGGAGCTTCAGAAGCGTCCGGCGAAACATCGAGAAATATCCAGGAAGGGGCAAAAGGAGCCAATGAAGTATCAGGTAATATTCACGCCATAAAGGAAATAACAGGTATGGTATCTGACTCTGCAATGGAAACGAGCTCAAATGCGCAGGAACTCGAAAAGCTGGCAGAAAATCTGAAGAATATCTTAGGACAGTTTAAATTACAGTGACCGGTAGTAAGATATTAAAGCTGTTCTTCACTTCTCGCTGAAAACTATAAAATTACTTACTCTGTCCTGACCTATAATGCCTGCGGCAGAATGTAAAGTAAGAAGGTTCTTTACATATAGCTGTGTGGAAGAGCCTCCGTCCAGATTAAGAGCTTTCTGACAGTTCCAGTTCATAGAGTATATGGCACCGGCAAATTCATTCAATGTAAGACCGCCGGAGATGGTGCTTTCTGTGGCAATAAGAAGTATATTGCCGTCTCTGTCAAGACCTATGGCACTTCTGGAAGCTTCTTCCCTGTCTTTATATTCTTTATAGACATGACCGTTCCATATAAGTATGGGAAATGATTGAAGTGCCTCTGTAACATCTGTATCGTAAAAAGACTCTTTTGTACATATTCCATAGGGATCTCTGGCATCGGCTGTTACGTAAAATACTCCTGAATAATCCCAGTAATCTGTAAGAGGGTTTATTTTTTTGCCTTTTGACATAAAAAGACCTATAGGTGCAAAATCCTCACCCGGGGCAAAGAAGCCTCCGTTTATTGCCGCAATTACCTTACTGTCTTTTTTTATATCTTCTACCGTTATTCCCCTGTTATGATATAGATGTATATTACATTTAAGAGGATTGATTTTTGCCATATAAATGAGAAATTTAACACCTGTCGATTTTTTAAATTCTTTTTTTACAAGAGGAATTTTTCCTGAAAGCATCGACGGATAAACATCTTTCTTTATATTCTTCAAACCTGCAGGAATATATACGGAATCACCCGGTTCTATAGTATCAACATTTTTTATATGCCTGTTCAGTGATATGAATTCATCATAAGAAAACATTCTTGTAGTATTTGCACAGTATATAGAATAAAAAGTATCACCGGGTTTTACCTTATACTTTACGAAGGACATACCGGTATTTGCCTTTTTGAGGAGATTATAAGAAGAAAAATTTTTACTGAGAATATGGCCGGTAAAATCTACGGCATTATGCAGGGATGTTTTATTAAATGACGATACACAGCCTGTTATAAATAAAATCACTACGAGCAATGTAAATCTTGTAACATAAAACATAAGATTATTCTCCACGGCAGACCATCTTCACAAAGTA
>JBEHWO010000337.1:0-7358 GCA_040217695.1 Vulcanimicrobiota bacterium
CAGGAGAGAAATCTTTGTTGTTGTTTCTTCTGTGTGTTGTTTTATAGTTTTTTTGAGCCTGTCTATATTAGAAGTGAGTTTGCTGGTTTCTCTCATATCTTTTCCTACTACAAGAATACCTCTGGCATTGTCCTCTCTGTCAAATATTACGGAAGAAGAAAATTGAGCAGGTATTTTCTGAGTATGAGAAGCTATGGATACTAACTGTGGTCTGTTAAATTTCATTGTCTGAAATACGTCTTCATCTTTTCCGAAGATAATACTGAGAGGTTTACCGGTTAAATCTTCTCTGTTCCATGGCAATAAATCCAGAAGTGTTTTATTTAATGTTTTTATCTTACCTTCAAAATCTGTAATGATAATAAAATCACTTAATTGATCTGTTATAAATTCAAATATATCTTCTGTGATAGGAAAAAACATAGAACATATCCCCTTTAATAATGAAATAGACAGAATAATCATTCTCAGTATATATGAAAAAATTCATTATAACTTATCATTATTATAAAATATTTTGAGTAATTTTACAATAGCAAAAAAGTATGGTATAGCCTTTGTTTAATAACTTATCAGAAATCAAAAATATCGTAGCAGAAAGGCCATGACATGTGACGGGACTATCAGGGGTATACATATAAGGTCATGGAATTAAACAGCGGGGCCTCTGCAGTTCTGTAGAAGCCTTACTCGTTTAGAAACAGTGAAAGTGGAATAATTGCAGGCAAATCAGGTGTTTTTTTCCTGAGTAACAGGGATCTCTTCTTTTGCACTGCTTGATGCTTTTTTGAATTCACTCAGAGCTTTGCCTATGCCTTTACCTACATCAGGTAATTTCCCGGGACCAAAAATTATCAGTGCTATAACAAGTATTATAAGCCATTCCGTAGGTCCCGGCATTGTAATGAAAGATAACATGTGTAACATAAAAAATCCTCCTTGTGAGAGATACTTCACTTCTCTTCTGAATTATAACACAGTCGATTCTTATAAGCAAGATTGCCTTATTTAGGTCAGCATAAATAATACATATATGCTCTCGTAACGCGTGACGGGAGGAACACCTTTATTACATGCTTATGCTCAGGTCAGTAAACCTGTCATAAAAAAACACTGGCGAACTTGTAATAATAATAAAATTCCTGTATAATTTAAAGGCATAGGAATTTTCATTTTTAATGGCGTAAAATAAAGCTTTAGATAAAAATTAAGTAGAGTCAGTTTGTCTAAATAATTTATAATTATAGAACTTTGCATATGTCGTAAAGTCTGGCTTTATACTCATGTTTACGGATAAGATTAAAAACTGGAAATGTGAAACGTGATTGTAGGAGTTTATTGAATATGGATTTTTTAAAAGAATTAAAGTTTTTTACAGATGCAATAGAACTGGGAGCATCTGATTTGCATGTATCTTCAGGAGAGGTTCCTATGATGAGAATTCATGGGGTTCTTGAAAAAACAGAATATAGCCCTCTCACTGCCGAAGAAGTAGATGAAATAATAAAACGTTTGACTACAAGCTATCAAAAAGGGCAGTTTTACGGAGAAATTCCGTGGGAACTGGATTTCAGTGTTGATGTGCCGGAACTGGCAAGATTCAGAGCCAATATATTCAGACAAAATAAAGGAAATTCTCTTGTTATGAGGGTTATTCCCAAGACAATACCGACACCGGATGAATTATATTTACCTCAGATCGTAAAAAATCTTGCAAAAAAAGAAAGCGGTCTTGTACTTGTTACCGGCAGTAACGGATGCGGTAAAAGTACTACCCTGGCATCAATGATAGATTTAATAAATCAGGAAAAAGAATATCATATTATTACAATAGAACAACCCATTGAATTTCTGTTTCAATCGAATAATTCTCTTATAAATCAGAGAGAAGTCACCGGCCATTCCCAGACTTTTGCAACAGCTATCAGAAGTGCCCTGAGAGAAGATGCAAATGCTGTATTAATAAGTGAAATCCGGGATGCTGAAACAGCAGAATGGACTCTCAAAGCATCCATTACAGGCCTTATGGTCTTTGCATCCCTTCATACAAGAAATGCTACGGAAACAATTGAACATTTTATCAATTTCTTTCCTCCTGAACAGCACCAGAACGTAAGGATTTTATTGTCAGACTTTCTTCAGGGCATAGTTTCACAGACTCTTGTTCCTCTTAAAGACAGAAGAGGAAGAATTGTTGCTACAGAGATTTTACTTGTTAATAATGTAGTACGCAACATAATAAGAGATAACAAAATGCATATGCTCTATTCCACCATTCAGAGTAGCAGAAAAGAAGGTATGTGGACTCTCGATCAGAACCTTCTGGAACTCATAGAGAAAGGGTATATAAGCTTTCAGGAAGCATACAAAAGAGCCGTAGATAAAAGCGTATTCGATGTCTATGAAGAAAGACAGAGACACAATCCTAAATGATTTTAGCGTTATATAGAATTATGCCGAATAATTTTAGAGATTATGGCTTTATATGAAAATGACGAAGTCTTATGCTTCACTGTTTGTTAATTTTCATGTTTGGTTGTGACCGCTCCGGTCATGTCTGTTATTATGAAAATTTATATATTACTTTTTGAGGACTCCATTGGGATCTGACCAGTCCCATCTCAGACAATGAGGTAAAAAATCACCCCAGAAGTAATTCCATTTCTGGGATATATTTGCCAGTATTACGAAAAGAGTTGGTCGCCACGTTGGAACTATATACATTACCAGGGCCGCCAGGGCAATGAGGATTATAGGCCATGCAAGACAACCGAAGGATTCGAAAAATTTACCTATTTCAGGATGTTTCTGAAAAAAATGCTTCTTATTTTTAAACTTGCTTTCTTTTGTCAGGGGGGTATACATACAATCCTCCTTAATTTGATCTATAAAATATCACTTCAGAGCAGGTTTTTGAATTTATATCTTTCTACAGGTAAATTCAATGACCTTTAAATAATTTTCTAGAATTATATTACAGTTTATTTCATAACCTGATAGAATTTAACTGGTCGTGACGGCTAACACGTAACATGTGACCGGTTTAATCCCTGCACATTACGCATTACACGGTTATTATTTATTGATAGTTTTGAAACTGACTGTATATAATTATATTATAAATGATAAATGTATTTTTTTAAATATTTTTTTAAATTAATTTTCGAAACTAGCAGGAGACTCTATTGGAATTTTAGAATTTTATATCCTGGGGAAGGGCCATTACTTTAGCTGTTGAATGTGTAAAGATCAGGCTTTTCCTTGACTTCCTCATTTTATCTATGTTATACTTTTTGGATACCTACGGGGCGTAGGGAATTAACGCCTGGGGAGATTGAAATACTGCCTGACAGCCCTTCAGGGTTGTATAACCCGGCAGGTTCCCTCGATGAACCAGGAAACTTCACGACTTTAGTCGTAGGTAGCTCACTAATGAAAGGAGCAATATAAATGAGCATGGTGTGGATAGCCCAGCACAGATTATCAGTAGAAGTGCCGGAAGGACTCGGAGATGCTATAATTGAAGGACTCAGCAAAGACTATAAACCTCTTATATCTGAAATTAAAAGAGGTTACTGGGAAAGACTCGGATTAAAATTAGATAGATCCAGTGCGCCAATTTATCTGGAACAGGAAGTATATGAAACTCTTTTCCCCGATAGAGAAGTATTGATAGGCGGAGAAATTTTCATAAGAGCCGATGGCTCATTCCATTATTTAAAAATACCTTCATGGGATGAAATAGAAATAGGCTGTATTTCTCCTCAGGCATCTAATATAGATGATTACTGGAAATTCTGTGAAGCAGTTCTTCATATTATAACCGAGGTTACCGGCAAGAAAGATCTGAAGTGGGAGCTTGTAACAGCAGTAAATCAGAATTTCTGGCAGGCAAGTAAGACTATGGAAGAAGTGTCTCCTACTGAACTGGACTTCAAAGCAAGCGTGGAACTGGAAAATAAAGAAGGCCATCAACTTCTTAAAAAGATAAGAGATGTTAACAATATCCTTTTAAATAAACTTATGGATGTAGAAAACCGTGATGATGTCCAGAAATTGATACAAAAATTTGAAGGTATGGGGCTTATTATCAAAGATTTTGTTGTATTCTGCAAGCAGCATGGACAGCAGATTTTCCGTGTTAATTCGAAATCTGCCATAGAAGAAGCTTCTGAAAAAGGGTTCTCCTGCTTCCTGTGCGGTAAGGCTATTTCCGATGAACGTATAGATGAATTAATCACCTGTTCCGATTTCGGAAAAACCCTTATGGACAGAAATTACTGGATGCCTGTAAGGCTTATACAGGCTCTGCAGAAACTTGGCATTAAACCGACTCAATATTTCATCGATTTCGGTGAAGGGGATGAAGATATAGATCTATTCCTTGTTCATAATAACCGTCTCCTTATGTTTGAAATGACTGACAGAAAATTTTCTCTGAAACATGCCTTCCTTTTCAGTGCAAAAAATGCAACCTTTGATGTGGACAGTGCCATATTGATTTCCACTGAAAAGGTACCTGTCCTTATGCAGCAACATCTTCAACAGGCCAATCAGGATACGGACCTGAAATTTATAGAAGGTTTCCACGGGCTGGATGCAAGTATAGAAGCTATATTGATTGAAAAACAGAGAGAAAGCATTACGTCTATCATAGAAGATTTTGTATGCCTTACTTCCGTAAATTTGCAGGGACTCCTTTTGAAGAGTATTAATCCGAATTATAAAGATATAGATATGGAGAAAAAACCTGATATGGCTCATGACGAGCAGGAGAAACCGAAGAAAAAGAAAAAGAAAAAAAAGAAGAAGGATAAAGACGGCTCTGTTATACTTGAAACAGCCAAAGAAGCTTAGGAACGATAATTAAATAACTGTCTCAAATATATTAAATCGTAACGCGTAACGCGTAACGCGAGGAAAGATACAATTAATAAAATTCTATTCCTAAAACAGTGATAAGTGAGAGGTGAAAGGTGAGATGGAATTTCACTTTTCACTTTTCACTTTACGGAGGCCTTATGATAAAGACAACAATTGAAGAATTGATATCAAAATCCCTGAATGAAATAGGGGTAACAGAATATAATGTCAAAATAGATCTTACCCCTGACGGACATAAAGGTGATTTTACTTTTAACTCTTTTCCTCTGGCAAAAATATTGAGGAAAAATCCGAAGGTTATTGCAGAAACCCTTTCGGAGAAATTGAAAAATTATGAACTGTTTGAAACGCTGGAATCCGTACAGGGATATTTAAATATTACCGTTAACAGAGAAAAACTATTCTCTTCCGTTCTGGCCGTCATTTTAAAAGAGGGTTTGAATTACGGTTCGAGTGACAGGTATAAAGGCAAAAAGGTTATGGTAGAGTATTCTTCTCCCAATACCAATAAGCCACAGCACCTGGGACATGTAAGAAATAATGTTCTCGGAATGGCTCTTTCCAGTATCCTTGAAAATGCAGGTTATGAAGTAATAAGAACAAATCTGATAAATAACAGAGGCATTCACATATGTAAGTCCATGCTTGCTTATAAAAAATGGGGTGAAGGCAGAGAACCTGATATTAAAGGTGACCATTTTGTAGGTAATTACTATGTGCTCTTTGAAAAAAAATATGATGAGGAATACAGGGAATATCTGAAGGAAAATCCCGGATGTGACATCAGCAAAGAGGATTTTTTCAAGATTTCAAAAGCAGGGCAGGAAGCGCAGAAAATGCTTCAATTGTGGGAAGATGGGGATAGGGAAACAATAGAACTATGGGAGAAAATGAACAACTGGGTTATAGATGGCTTTATGGAAACATACAGATTGCTTGGCTGTAGGTTCGACAGAATATATCTGGAAAGCAAAACCTATATGATGGGTAAGAAAATAGTTCTGGATGCTCTTGAGGCAGGTATTGTTTACAGGGGAGACGACGGAGCCGTAAAGATAGACCTGTCTGAAGAAGGTCTTGGCCACAAAGTGCTTCTCCGTTCTGACGGCACATCTGTTTATATGACCCAGGATATTGGCACAACTGTTCATAAACATGAAGATTATAAAACAGATCTGCAGTTCTTTGTCGTAGGAGACGAACAGAATTTTCATTTTAAAGTTTTATTCTCTATACTTAAAAGACTTGGTTACAATTTTGCCGCAGGGTGTCGCCATTATTCTTATGGTATGATAAATTTACCGGAAGGAAAAATGAAATCCAGAGAAGGTACTGTTGTAGATGCAGATGAACTTGTAGTCAGTCTCCAGAATATGATAAAAGATATTATGGCGGGAAGAGATATGGAGAAAGATGTTGAAGACAGAGCCCTGAAACTGGCACTGGCAGCACTTAAATTTATGATATTGAAGATAAACCCTGTAAGCACTATGATTTTTAATCCGAAAGAGGCCATTTCTTTTGAAGGTGATACAGGCCCTTATTTACTTTATGTTTATGTCAGATGTCAGCATATACTTGCTAAAGCCGGTTCTGTTGATTTTGAAGGTATACATTACGGGAGACTTGGCAATGAAGAGGAAGTTGCGCTGGTAAAACATTTGAGTTATTTCCCCGAATTATGTATTACTGTTGCTACTGACTGTAATCTGTCAGTTCTGGCCGGTTATTTATTAAATCTGGGGAAAAAGTTTCACCGTTTCTATCATCTTCATGACGTATTGCATCAGGATGACCCTGGACTTATGAGGGCCAGACTGGCATTGATTAAATGTGTAAGGGATGTAATTTCTAAAGGGTTGAATTTACTTTTTATAGATACAGTGGAAGAAATGTGAGGAATTTTTTTAGCATGAGAAGGTATTTTACTGTAAAAACCCTTACTATGACAGGGTGTTCCTGGCTCGGAAAAATATTTTTTAAACCTATTGACATGGTGGGGATCGAGTAGTATAATATATATTTGGGTCAAGCAAATGGACTTTGAAAACTAAATAGCATACAAGAGATTGAGACTTCGAAAAGAAGTTTCAAAGGGCTCTCAATAAAGATTGAATTAAGAGTTTAAACAGAGCTAAGCAAAGTTTAAGTCAGATAAAAGTCTCATAAGAGATTTAAATAAATTTTCTTATGGAGAGTTTGATCCTGGCTCAGGACTAACGCTGGCGGCGTGCCTAACACATGCAAGTCGTGCGGGAGAGAGGGGCAACCCTCAATCTAGCGGCAGACGGGTGAGTAACGCGTAAATAACCTGCCCTATCGCTGGGGATAAACTTCCGAAAGGGAGTGTAATACCGAATAAGTCTTGTAGTCGTCGGACTGTGAGATAAAAGGAGTAATCTGCGATAGGAGGGGTTTGCGTCCCATTAGCTAGTTGGTGGGGTAAAGGCCTACCAAGGCGACGATGGGTAGCT
>JBEHWO010000338.1:0-7355 GCA_040217695.1 Vulcanimicrobiota bacterium
GGTGACTGCCTTGAAAGTGTGAGAGGCCTTGCAGATGAAATGATAGTGGTAGACACAGGTTCTACTGACAGGACTGTAGAAATTGCGGAAAAATTCGGAGCAAGGATATTCCATTATAAATGGCACGATGATTTCGGTAAAGCACGGAATTTTTCTTTAAGTCATGCCAGAGGTGACTGGATTATAGTAATGGACGGAGACGAAGTGTTCGACTCAGCTTCTATCTGGAAATTCAGAAAATTTATAGAAACTGCCGGTATAAATAATCCCCTGTCTCCAAGGATAATAAATTATATTGACGAACAAAACAATACAACAGAACACTTTCACTGCAGAATTTTTCCAAATACAGGCAAATTTATCTATAAAGGAGTCATACATGAACAGCTTCTTTATCAGGACGGGACAGAACCGCCTATATACAAACTGCCTGATGTCATCATACACCATTATGGCTATACAAAAACAAGATATAAAGAAAAAGGTAAAAGGGAACGTAATATAAAACTTCTCAGGAAACAGATTCAGAAGGAAAAAAAGAATCCTTTTCATTATTACAACATGCAGACTCTCCATTATATAGACAATAACTACGATAAAAGTCTGAGCTGTTTTCATTCTGTTAAGAAATATTCCAGAAAAACAGAACCTTTTCTTCCCAATGCTTATGTAATGGCCACAAGCTCCTTTATACACAAAGGGAATATAAATAAAGCCGTTGAACTGGCACAGGAAGTGTTAAAATTTGCTCCTGCCCTTCCCGATGTGAATTATATTAATGCCTTCTGTCATTATAAATTAAAAAATTATACCATTGCTCTCGACTTCTGCCGGAAAGCTCTGGATAAAGACAGAAAAACATCTTCACTCGTAACAGACAGCGGAACATCGGGCTGGAAAACCCATCACCTGATGGGGGAAATATATTTTAATATGGAACGATGGGCAGATGCTCTGAATTACTATTTAAAAGCCTTTGAATACAATCAAAAGGATTTACCGTTAATAATAAATATAGCCAGATGCTATGAATATTTAGATATACCGGACAGAGCCCTGGAATATTACCAGAAAGCAGTCTCTCTGGGGAGTGGTGCCTATCCGTTTTTTATAGAATATATGGCAGATTTTATAGAAAATATTCATGGTATTAAAGAAGCTTTAACATTGCTGGAACAGTATGTGAATATATTCCCCGAACATCAGCATATAAATCTCAGGAAAGGGGAATTGCTCAGAAAAGCAGGAGAATACAGGGAAGCCATCAGGATTTATACCATGGTAATTGGCCGTCTGAATGAACGGACAAAACCCTATGAAGGACTTATATATCTTAACAGAGGCATATGTTATTATCATTCGGGTGATAAGCATATGGCAGAAGAAGATTTTATAAAATCCATAGATATTGAACCGGGAAATATCAATCCATATATAAATCTGTCCTATATCTATATAGATACGGGGAGACCTCAAAAAGCCATAGAATATCTTATAAAAATAGAAAACATCGACGACCTTACAGTCATACTTGCCCTGGCTGAAGCTTATATCGGGACAGACAGAATTCAGAAAGCTTTCGAACTGTTAAATAAAATTCCTTCTTATGAGAAAGATGAATTTATAAGAGCTACATTCATGAAATCTGATTATTACATGTCTGTAAATGAACTACAGAAAGCCTATGATATCGTTATGGAGCTTATGGCCGCCTATCCTTCGGAACTTGAGATATATCGTTATCTGATAAGAATACTTATTGCCAGAGAAAATTTCACAACAGCCCTTTCTATATATGATTGTTTGCTTCAGATCAATCCTGACGATGTATCGGTTCTATTCCAGAAAGGTAAATTATGTGCCTTTCTTCATAAGTACAGAGAAGCTAAAATTATTTACTCCAGAGCCCTTGAAATCGAACCTGAAAACAGAGAAATAAAAGAATCCCTTTCCAGTATTTCCCATCTTATATAATTGAAAAGACTAAAGATTTTATCATTTCTGCCGATTATTAAATAAGGGATATGAAAATGGAAAGGGGGTAATGAAAATGGTAAAAATCGAACCGGTTTCGAACAGTGAGACAGGATATAATGTTACACTGGACAGCCAGTTTATTAAAAGAATGGAATTAATGGAACAGGTAAAAAACCGTCACAGTAAGGTTACGGAAAATCAATCGACTGATACGGGAAGGAAATATCATAATAAAGAAGAAATTAGTTCTAAAGAGAATTCCAGAAAAGAAACAGCAGAAAATCTTTCTCCAAAATCTGAAAAAGAGTTTATTCTTCCTGAAGGTAACAAGTTAAGTTTTGTTGTAAGCGAAGATACTAACAGAGTAATAATAAGACTTACAGATCCCAAAACAGGAGAAGTTGTGAGGGAAATACCCCCGGAAGAAATGATTGAAAAAATGTCCAGAATAGTCAGTCCTGACAGTAAAAATATTAATATAATTCTGGATGAGAAAGTTTAGCTTTTCTCTGTTACGAAAGGAGTGGTGCCATTATGTTAGGCAGTATAGGCAGCAGCAGTTCATCGTCTTTTGATTTTTCACTTCTGGCTCAGGTTGAACTGGCCAGAGAGCAAGTGCCACTTACACAGATGCAGACAGCTCAGAGTAAGAACAAGCTAAAACTTTCTGCCATGCAGTCTCTTAACACACAGATTCTTTCTCTGAAAAGTTCCATAAGTACACTGAACAGTTCTTCAACCTATACATCAAAAAGTACAAACAGCAGTAATACAGGTGTGGCTGCCATAACGGCGAATGCATCTTCTGCAGTGGGAACATACAAATTAACTAAAGTCAGCCAGCTTGCAACAAACACAAAAATGATAAGTAATTCGTCAAATATCGGCGGAGGACTCGGAGGTTCCATAGCTCCCGCTGCAACCCTCCTGAATGCAGGCTTCGGCATAACTCCTTCAAACGGCGGAACCGGGAAGGGTTTATTTACCATTGACGGAATTTCTATAGAATATGATGTAGAAACAGATAAACTGGAAGACAGCACCGATACGGAACATTCCATAGTACACAGAATTAACAGTGCCATGACTGCTGCAGGGAAAAATATTACAGCAGATTATGATGAAACAACAGATAAATTCACTCTTGTCAGAACCGGTTCGACTGATACAATAAGCATCAGTTCGGGAGGAGATAAAGGTAACCTTCTTTCCGCCCTGAATCTAACCAGTGCCACACAGGATACATCGGGAGGGAATAACACTGTTACCAGTTCCGTTCATCTGAAAACTATAAAAACAGACGAACTTATTACATCTGCTGCGTCCAATTTCGGAGTTTCTGTAACTGCGGGAAGTTTCACGATTAACGGTACAACCCTTAATATAGGCAGCACCGATACCCTTACCGGTGTTATAGAAAAGATAAACAGTTCCTCCGCAGGAGTTACTGCTTCTTATGACAGAACAACAGATAAACTTGTATTAAATTCAAGAACTACCGGTGCCACTTCTATAACTGTCGGGTCTTCTTCCGATACGAGTAATTTCCTTTCTGCAGCTTTTATAAAAAATGGTGTGGCCAGTGAAGAAATAGGAAAAAATGCAATTTTTCAGATAGAAGGTATTAACAACGGAAATCCAATAACAAGAAATTCGAATACAATAAGTGACCTTATAAACGATGTTACAATAACACTTAAAAGCACCTATAATACAGGAACTACGGAAGAAACTCCAGTATCCCTTTCCATAAGTCAGGACACATCTACAGCCTATAATGCCATAAGCAGTTTTGTGAGCAATTTTAACAGCCTTGTTTCCAATGTAAAGATAAAAACCGCCCCTGCAGATGTGGAAAATGATACGGTAACAAATGCTGCAGGCGTGTTGTACGGAGATGCTTTCTTTACAAGGATGAGAACAGAACTGCAACTTCAGGTAACAGATATAGTAAGTGGTATTACAGGTCAATATAATTCTCTCAGTTCCATAGGAATTACTATTAATGAGGGCGGCGAGCTTGCCATAGACAGTTCCAGACTCAACAGTGCTCTCAGCAGTAATATGAGTGATGTGCAGCAGCTTTTTACAAACAGTTCTTCCGGCATAGCCAGTACATTAAGCACTTACCTTACCGGCATGACAGACAGCAGTACAGGTTCTCTTACAAAAAGCATTGAGTATTTCACTGAAACCAGCAACAATCTTGATACTCAGATAGAAAAATTCGAAGAATATCTTACAAAAAGAGAAGAATACTATACACAAAAATATGCAGATATTCAGTCTACTTACGATGCTATGCTCAGCCAGAGCACTTCCCTTATGTATCAATTGAGTAATATATCAAGTGTTTCTCTGTTTTCAAAGTAATATCAGGAGGTAAATTATATGACCACAGTGGCGAATCCCTATGCAGAATACAAAAGGACCCAGGTGGAAACATCTTCTCCGGGTAAGCTGGTAGTTATGCTATATGACGGAGCGATAAAATTTCTGATTCAAGCAAAAATAAAGATGAGCAGGAAAGAAAAAGACAGAAAACAGATAGAAGAAATAAGTTACAGCCTGAAAAGGGCAAAAGCCATAATAAATGAACTGGCTATAACCCTGGATATGAAACAGGGTGGGGACATGGCGAAAAATCTGTTATTTCTCTATGAGTTTATGATCAATCAGCTCATAACGGCAGATATAGATTTAGATGTTGCACCGGTAGACAGAGTCATAGGAATGATTAAAGAACTCAGAGAGGCCTGGCTTGAGGTTATTAAAAATTCACAGAAACAGGAACAGGAAATCCTTCCGACAGATAATATACAGAAAGAAAAAAGATTTTATGCTGCAGTATAGAAAGAGATGATTGGTATGAATCAAAAACATACTGAAGAAAGAACTTTACCGGCCAAACCTTTTGCCTACTTTCTTGTACAGAAAGGCATGGAAGAAGAAATAGAGTATTTTAAAGATATTATCAGACTGTCTGAAGAACAGAAATCTGCTCTTCAGAACAGCAATATGGAAATTGCCAATAAACTCATCCATGAAAAACAGAAACTTATGGAACAAATAGACAGGATTGAAAAAAAAATAAGCCCTGCAAGAAATATGCTGAAAAGTAATATGTCTCTCCTTTCCCGGGACGTAATCGTACAGCTCCGTACAATTCATGGCACTCTTCAGGCTACTATGGAAGATGTTAAAAATAAGGATGGAGAAACTATTCATGCAGTAACAAAATTGAAAGACGATGCATATAAAGACATTATTAATCTTCGAAACCATAGCAAAGTAATATCAAAGAATTATTTTCCTCACAAAGATAAAACCCCTGTACCTTATTTTTTCGACAGGAAAAGTTGACAGGGATTAAAGGATTTATGGGATTGCAGGAATTAGAAGCATAATCCATTATCAATCCAGGTGCCGGCCGCGACAGGTTCGGTCACAACGAAATGAAATTCCAGTCATCCCGGTACGCACTACGCTTCTCATCAGGAGTTACGCATTTTGTCATTGCGAGGAGCGAAGCGACGAAGCAATCCCAACGGTTTTTGTTGTAATGACGGGATTGCTTCGCTTCGCTCGCAATGACAGGATTCTCTTTATTTTTTGCGTAAGTCCTGTCATATAATCCTGAAAATCCTGTTCCAAAATTTCGTAATCTGTTACCTGTAAATCGATTGTATGCTATACTTAAAATCGGTCAATTAGAGTAATTACAAAAAATAATGTCCGAAAAAGATTAAGTAGTTATTTACCTGTTGCGAGTATGTAGAGAAACTTCAGGACAAAACTTTTTAGAACTACTCTAAATATGAATTTTAAATACTATGAAGGAAAAAAAAGTATAAATATAGAAATATTACTAAAAGATGTACGGGATTACCATGAACAGGAGCATAATTTACCGGTCTTGATAGTGAAAATTAATCCTATCATCCTGAAAATCCCGAAAATACTGGTCTAATTTCACAGAATGGAGAAATGAACCTGTGTTAAAAAAGAATATAAAAGTACTGGTTGTAGATGATCATAGTATTCTCCGTGAAGGACTTTGTGAGATTTTAAAAAAAGAGGAGGGAATAACAGTTCTGGGCTCCTGCTCAAACGGACAGGAAGCTGTAAACGTGGTAAAAAATACAAAACCTGATGTAATTATAATGGATATAGAAATGCCTGTTATGGATGGTGTTACTGCTGCAAGGGCTATAAAACAGGATTTTCCTGATATAGAAATTATAATGTTATCTATGTATGATGATGATAAAAATGTATTTGAATCAATAAAAGCCGGAGCAACAGGATATATGTTAAAAAATGTTCCCAGAGAAGAATTACTGAAAAGCGTCAAGGTAGCAAGTACCGGCGAATCTCTTATTGATCCTTCTATAGCAAGAAAATTAATTGATAAGTTTGTTTATATGAGCAAGGAATCAGGAAAAGAAGAAGAAGAAAAATCTATACTGAGCAAAAGAGAACTTGAAGTATTAAAACTGGTAGCCAGCGGAAACAGTAATATAGAAATCAGTAAAAAACTTTTTATCAGTGATAAAACGGTGAAAGCCCATATGAGAGCAATATTTAAAAAATTAAAGGTTGCAGATAGAGCTCAGGCAGTCGGAGAAGCCATGAAAATGGGATTATTTTAATTTTCTTAAAGGAGGGATAGAATATGAGCAATCAGGTCAAATTTAACACTACAAGATTTGGCGAAATAGAGGTGTCATCTGATAATATAATCAATTTCCCCCGCGGACTTGTAGGCTTTGAAAATTACAGGAACTTTGTTATTGATATCACTCTGTGGAGAGGTATATTCGGATGGATGCAATCTCTGGATGATCCTGCCATAGCTTTTATTATTACTGATCCTACCCTGTTCTGTAAAAATTATGAAATTACTTTAAATGATTCGGACCAGCAGATTATAGATTACTCTGAACATGCAAAATTAGAAGCCTATGTTATAGTCGTTGTAAACAAGGAAGAAAAAATTATAACAGCCAATTATTTCGCTCCCATAGTTATCAATCGTAATTCCAATAAAGGTAAACAGATAATACTGGAAGGCAGCGATTATAAGATAAGATATGAACTTCCCGGTAGTATGGTTATGAAAGAGGAGGATAAAAAAATTGTTAGTACTGACGAGAAAAACCAATGAAAGCTTGATGATCGGGGAAGACATAGAAATAGTTGTGCTGCAGGTTAAAGGTAAAAATGTAAAACTTGGTATTAAAGCGCCGAAGGATTATTCGGTTTACAGGCGTGAAATCTACGAACAAATCAGAGAACAGAATAAAATGGCTTCTATGACTTCAATTGATTCTTTCGGAATACTTGAAGGGATCTTAATTAAAGAAAATAAACCGTCA
>JBEHWO010000339.1:0-7350 GCA_040217695.1 Vulcanimicrobiota bacterium
AGATTTTGAAAAAGTTTCTGCTGTAATGGAACATATTCTTACAATAAACCCTGATGATAAAGAAATTATGACAGAACTTTCTTCAGTATATGTATCTTTAAAAGAATATGACAAATTTCTGGATATGGAAAAAAAGATTTCAAAAACAGGGCAGATTGATATAAACGATCTCCTGGAAGCGGGAGAATTTTATATTTCCGGTAAAAACTATGATAAAGGTGAAGAAGCTTTCAATCTGATACTTTCGGAGAAGAAAAATAATCTGAAAGCTCTCAGAGGTCTCAGCCGGTGTTATGAAGGAAAAGGCGATTATAAAAAACTTCTTGATAATAATCTTATTATACTTAAACAATCCGCTTCTGATATGAATATACAGATATCTACCGGAAAAGCTTATTATAATCTTAAAGATTATGAGTCTGCGGCAGAATATTTTACGAAAGTTCTGAAGAGAAAACCTGATAAATCGGTGAGAGATGAAATATCTTCCATGTCTTTTGATTCCTTTATAAAAACAGGAGAAGAATGTTTGAAGAAAAAAGAGTATAAAGACGGAGAGAAGTATTTTTCTTCTGCCGAAAATATTTTTCCTGACAGGAAAGAAGCAGGAGAAGGACTTGCAAAATCATATCTCGGACAGATTGAAGTATATATGAAAAATAAAGATTATACAAAGGCAGAAGACCTGTGTCAGAAGGTTCTGGACAGATTTTCATCAGGCGACTTTGCCGATAAAGCCAATGGCTATCTTACAAAAATAGATGAAGCAAGGCCGAAAGAACAGCCTGTGTACAATCCTCCTTCATATCCTCCGGATAATCCCCCTCCGGACAATCCCCCTCCCGATATAATGGATGGCGGAGGGACAAATAATCCTGATATTATGTAGTTTTACTGATTTTTTGTGATACATATGTTCAGAAACCGGGAGCTACTGAATGGGAAGAAATCAAAAAAGAAAAAAAAACCGGATAAAGGATAATATAATATGGGATGAAAAGGGATTTCATCTTATGGCGAAACCATGCGGTCCTCTATGCAATCTCCGATGCAGTTACTGTTTTTATCTGGAAAAAAAATCCCTTTACCGGCATGTAACGAATTACTATATGCCTGAAGAAATACTGGAAGTCTACGTACGTAAAAATATAGAAATGCAGCATGTGACTGAAATATCTTTTATATGGCAGGGAGGGGAACCTCTTCTGAGGGGACTGGATTTTTACAGGAAAGCAGTAAAATTACAGAAGAAATATGCAGGTAAAAAGCAGATTTTTAATTCCATACAGACAAACGGAACACTTCTGAATGATGAATGGTGTGAATTTTTTTCCGAAAATAATTTTCTCGTAGGTCTCAGCCTTGACGGCCCTCAGGATGTCCATGATTATCACAGGATAAATGAAGGAGGATATCCTACCTTTAATATTCTTATGAAAGCCCTCGGCCTTATACATAAACATAATGTTCAGTTCAATATCCTTGCATGTGTAACAGAATACAGCTCAAAGAAACCTCTTGAAGTTTACCGTTTTTTTAAAGACATGGGAGTTGTTTTTATACAGTTTATTCCCATTGTGGAAAGAAAACCTGACTCTGTCTCTGAAAAACTCGGACTGACTCTTGGAGTTCCTCCTGCGGAAGAGGGAAATATATCTTCTGTTACCCAATGGTCTGTTACAGCTGAAGGGTGGGGTGATTTTTTAATAAATATATTTGATGAATGGGTAAGAAGAGATGTCAGTTCTACAATAGTTATGAACTTTGAATGGGCTCTTGCTGCTTATCTGGGACTTGAAGGAACTGTCTGTTATTATACGGAAAACTGCGGAAATTCTCTTGTTATAGAACATAATGGAGATATATATTCATGTGATCATTTTGTATATCCCAGGTATAAACTGGGAAATATTCTCAGAGATAACATGTCTCGCATAGTAAACGGCCCTGAACAGAAAACCTTCGGACGTAATAAAAGTAAAAGTCTGCCTCAATATTGTCTGAAATGTAAATTTCTTTCAGCCTGTCATGGAGAATGTCCTAAAAGAAGATTTATAAAAAGTCCCGACGGAGAAGAAGGTCTGAATTATCTCTGTGAAGGATATAAGAAATATTTCAATCATATAGCTCCCTATCTGGAAGCAATAAAACGTCTTGTGGAAAAAGGTGAAGAGCCGGCAAAGATCATGGATTATGCAGTTTCTTTCGTACCTGGCAGAGAGATGCTTCTGGTAAAACAGAGATAATAAATTTTTGTCTTTTCTCATTAAAGAGTATGAATAAATACACCTGCCGGTACCACCGACAGGTGTATGTTATGTCATGACCTGACCATAAAGACTGTAAGAAAAATAACTCCGGCAAACTCCTCGCGTCACCCGTCACGCGTTACTCATCACGATTTAAACCGTCCGTGACAGGTCACGAATATAAAAACTATTTCAGCTCAATAACTACTTTCTCCAGAGTTCCTGTGAATTTAAACGGTTCTTCGTAGGTATTTTCAATCAGAGGAGTTCCTCTGTCTTCTCCTACATCAAAACAGGCATCAAGAGCATAAGTGAAAGGTATTGTTTTTTCTATTTTCCCTTCTGCAACTTTTTTACCGTTTACGGAAATAGTTCCTGTGCCGCCCTTTCCCATACCTCCTCCGTCATACTTGAAGTCGTAGGTTATGGTAACTTTCCCATGAGGAAGTTTTTCATCAGACGAAATTATGAACCTTTTCAGGCCTAAAAGATTATATGCAAAGACAGGTTTACTGTCCAGAACATATAAACCCCATCCTCCGAAGCGGTCTCCCTGATTGACAATCATACCGCTTACTCCTTCTTCAGGAATCTCCAAACAGGCAGTAATAGTGTATGAGCTATTTTTTATGTTAGGAACTGCCCCGGCAGGCACCCTTACTATGCCGGGATAATAGGTAAAAGATTTCTTCCCCAGTGTCATACTCGGTTTGTTCGAGTTAATACTTCTTTCCGAAGCTCTGTTGTCAAGAGGAAGAACATTGTATTTTGCTGCTTCAACCCAGAACATGTCCTGGAGTTCTCTCAGTTTTTCAGGATATTTATCAGACAGGTTACTGGCCTGTGAGAAATCTTCTTTAACATTATAGAGTTCCCATTTATAATCACGGGGAGAAGCCTTTTTCCCTGTCAGTGTCCATGGCAGAGTCATAGGTGTTGTACAGGCAATCCAGCCGTCATGATATATGGCACGATTGCCCATCATCTCGAAATACTGGGTTTCCCTTCTGGATGGTGCTTTTTCGTCGTTAAAACTGTACACCATACTTATGCCTTCAACCGGTTTCTGATATACACCGTTTACCATATAAGGTTCCTTTATACCTGTAGCTTCCAGAATAGTCGGGACTATATCTATTACATGATGAAATTGAGACCTGATACTGCCTTTATCCCTGATATGTCCCGGCCAGGCAATAACCATGCCGTTTCTTGTTCCGCCGAAGTGTGAAGCAATTTGTTTTGTCCATTGTAAGGGACTATCCATTGCAAATGCCCATCCTACAGGATAATGGTTGTAGGTCATAGGGCCTCCCAGGTCATTTATGTGCTGATAGACATAATCAAAAGGTTCCTCTATACCATTAAATACACATGATTCATTCACCTGTCCCTGAAGAGTACCTTCAGCACTTGCCCCGTTGTCACCTGCTATGAATATAATCATTGTATTATCCATTAATCCGTTCTTTTCAATGTAATCAATGATACGTCCTATCTGATAATCACAGTGTCCCAGAGCACCTGCATAAACTTCCATCATACGGGCATAGAGTTCTTTTTGTTTCGGATTAAGACTGTCCCATGCAGGTATTGCTTCCGGTCTTGCCGTCAGTTTTGTATTTTCGGGGACTATACCGAGTTTTATCTGACGGGCAAGGGTTTCTTCCCTTACTTTATCCCATCCCTGATCGAAGTGGCCCTTATATTTTTCAATCCATTCTTTCGGAGCATGATGGGGAGCATGTGATGTGCCGGGACAGTAATAAGCAAAGAAGGGTTTATCCGGTGCCAGCGCTTTCTGTTCTTTTATCCAGTTAATGGCATGATCTGCCAGATCCTTATCCAGATGATACTTCTTATCATGGGCAGGTTTTTCTACGGCTCTTGTATTTTCGGTAAGATGAGGATCCCATTGAGCTGTTTCAGCTCCCAGAAAACCGTAGAAATACTCAAATCCCATACCTGTCGGATATCTGTCAAAGGGGCCTGCCTGGCTCATCTCCCAGTCAGGTACATTGTGATCTTTGCCGAACCATGATGTGCTGTATCCGTTCTGTTTTAATATTTCACCTATAGTGGCGGTGTCTTTACCTATTATGGAGTTGTAGCCTTCAAAACCTGTAGCAATTTCACCTATAACACCATAGTGGGCGGAATGATGATTCCTGCCTGTTATAAGAGCGGCTCTCGTAGGCGAACAGAGGGCAGTCGTATGAAAACAGTTATAACGAAGTCCCTGAGAAGCCAGTTTATCAAGAGTAGGAGTATTAACAGGCCCTCCAAAGGTACCTGTAGCACCGAAGCCTACATCATCAAGCACTATTAAGAGAACATTTGGCGCTCCTTCCGGTGCTTTAACCGGTCCGGGAAAATCAGGTGTGGATTCCTCTGCTGTAAGGTTCACCTGACCCTGGAATTTTTCAGGCGGTTTTGGTAAAATATCCTGAGCAGAGGCAGGAAGGGCTGTACTTCCTATTATAGCTGTCACTGTCCCTGCCAGGAGTTTCTTGAAAAAAGATTTTGCCATTAAAACAAAATACCTCCTTATTATTGTATTTTTATCATTTTACTGACGGATGTAGCCGTCAACTTGAGCTTTGAATCAGGTTATTATAAGCTTTTATATAAATCACTCGGAATATGGAATTGTCTCAAATATCCTCCGATGGTTAGCTTTTTTACATTTCTCTGCAAATAAAGTAAATAATATTTCTACATATTACTCTTTGACCCTTTATATAGTAGTTAAATTTACGATTATATGGAATTATTTAAAATTAAAAGCGACTATATTGTGGAATTAAGAATTTTTTTATCTATATTTAACGGAAAATAATTTACTGAGGTGAGCATAAATAATATATAACTGCTCTCGTAACGCGTGACGGGAGCAAGAACTTTATTACATGCTTATGCTCAGGTCAATAAATAAGGGGTTATTTAGAATAATGTTCAGTTGTAATAATACAGATTATTCAAATTCAGACAGGTCGATTAATATAAATTTTTATGTATTTATGAGACATTTTATGAAAAGGGGTGATAAAAATGGCTGCTTTACTGGCATGTCCGGAGATACATCAGTGTGCCTGGTGCCGGTGCCTTATGGTTGACGGTGAAAAATGTGAAGATTGTCAGGATATTCTGGACATGTCTCATGGCATATGTCTGGAATGTATGGAAAAAATTGAACAATCCTAAAACATAAGGAGTTGGTATTATGACTGATGGTATGCAGGATTTGAATGATGGAGGAAAAAAAGAATATTTTCCCCGGAAGCAAAACATTTTGCAGGAGTTGTGGAAACACAGCTCTTTTTATTTATATATTCATAAGCTTATCTGTCATTTCAATATAAAGTTTTTTAGCCTCTTCAAAAAGCCCTCTTTCTATAAGAGACGGACATACTGAAAGATAATTATCCCACAGTTCCCTGTAAATCCTGTCTTTATAAGGTTTTTTTCTATCTCTTCCACTATAAAAGTTGCCAGACCATAATATGTCCTGATTATCTTGACATAAAAAATAATTTTCAGAAAAAGTAAAAAAGTGGAACTTTTTTATATAAACCTGAATATTATATTATATGAGAGATAAATTTAAACATGAGTTACGTATTTTTTAATGAAAAAAGGAAATAACCTTAATTTATAAGAAAGGAAAGAGAAAAAATGCAAATAAACCAGAATAAACAGACCTTTATAAAAAAGCCTGACGTATCACCATACTCAATTTCAGAAGAAACTATGAAAGAGTTTCCAAACCTTACAGGCAAAGATTGTTATCTTCCCCATAAGGGTAACAATCTAGAAATTGGCCGTAATATAATACCTGTAAGTGACCAGATATATATAGAAAAAAGAAGCAAAGAACTGAAAGCAGAACTTACAGCTATACCAGAAAGAATGAAAAATTTGCATATAGGCAAAAATATAGGAGCGACAGTGTTTTTGGCAGGAGTGGGAGCAGTACTTGGTGCTGGCCCTATAGGACTTATTCTTGGGACGATATCTCTCCGTGCTGCAACTGTCTTGGCCGGAGGAGGTGTTACCGCCGCTCTAGTCGGTAGCCTTGGCATGGCCACCTCGGATAATGCAATGCATAAGAATTGGCTTAAATATTATGATAACAGAACAGAACTGGAATATCTCAACAGGGGAAAACTCTGGACCCCGAGAGCAAGTTATATAGCACCGGATCCGGAAGCTGATGCCATTGCAGGAGCAGATCCGGCAATGGCATTTCAGATGCTTCAAGAGCTGCATGATTCTAATTCACATAATTCTAAAGCCGACTGAAAAAAAGACTGGCAGGAAGGCCAGTCTTTTTCACGTTTTTCGTTAAATCTTAAATCGGTTTTTTCACAGAATAACGTTCTATTAAGAGGTTATTCTCCTGAGATACACTTATTACCCAGGTCTGTTTGTAAGTCTGTTGAATAATTTCTCCTTTAAAGGTTTTTGCTTTCCAGAGAACTGTAAATGTTACCTCAAAGATTCCGTCTTTCTTTTCTGTTATTTTAACTTCTTTAATATCATGACTGTTACTTTTTATTGTTTTTCTTATGCCGTCATACCAGGTTTTAAAATCGTCATGGCTTTTTAAGGTCTTTTCAGGGAATTCCATTATAAGATCATCTGAAGAAAGATGAGAAAGGAAATTTTCTTCATCTGCCTGATGATCAAACCAGGAAAACCATTCATAGACGAAAGATTTTATATCGTTTTCTCCAATGCTATTTTTTTCGTCAGTCTTTTTCTTTATCATATCGGCAATATCCCGGTAACCGTATTCTTCCGCAAGTCCCAGAGGAGTTTTTCCGTCATGTCCTTTCAGATCCAGTCTTGCTCCTCCGTCAATATAGACCTTTGCCGTTTCGGTATGGCCGTGCCATATGGCATCATGAATGGCGGTATAACCGTTATAGGGCCCCCGGGCATCCAGTTCCAGACCGTAAGGTATAAGTAATTTCGCAACTTCCGCATGGCCCATATAGCCTGCTTTATGTCCCGGCGTGGCTTTCATAAGTCCGCATGTAATATGAGGGTCTGCTCCTCCTTCCAGAAGTGCTCTGACTATTTCCGTATATCCGTATCT
>JBEHWO010000340.1:0-7337 GCA_040217695.1 Vulcanimicrobiota bacterium
GGTAACTGATAACTGGTAACTGGTAACTGATAACTGATAACTGGTAACTGATAACTGGTAACTGATAACTGATAACTGGTAACTGATAACTGATAACTGGTAACTGATAACTGATAACTGGTAACTGATAACTGGTAACTGAACAAGGAGACGTAGAACATGACAGAACGCTCTGACCCTGAAGGTGAAATAGAAACTCTTGAGACAGAACAATTTTCCTGTGCTCTTAAATATATAGTTGATGGAATACTCAATCCTGCAGGGGCAAGATATTTTTTTCTGGAATTAAATAAAATCGCTCAGATGAAAGGAGAATTCCTGAAAGAGGGTATTTTGAGTTTTCAGTCAATAGATATATTAAAAAAGCGTCTTGACAGTACTGCAAAGCTTTTAGATACTTTAAAATATGGCAGACGTTCTCCTTCTACGTCACTGAGAAAAGAAGATATACTGGACAGAGAGCAGAACAGGATTGTAGGGCAGGTCATTTATGAGCTTTCAGAAAAAAATATTTCCTATGAAGATGCTCTGGCTGTAATTCAGGAACAGTACAGAGCAGCAGTCTTTAAAGGAAAATGTCATGATGCATGGTCTGGCCAGATTTCTCCACGCCTTAGAGATGAAATATTAGAGAAGATTTATTTCTGTGAAAAACTTCTTAAGGAATTCAGGGCAAAAAAAAAGATACAGGAAAAACCTCTGCAGAAAGTTCAGGAAAAACCTCAATCTGTTGTGAGGCCTGTTTATGAAAAAGAATACCTGAACAAAGGCCGCAGTGATTTTCGGAGCGGTAGAAGTCCGATTCATAGAAGGAAGATGGAAAAAGAGATTGATAGAACAACCAGAAAAGTATACCTTGATGAAGGTGAGAAAGATACAGAACAGGAACATTCCTTCAGGTGGGGCAGATTTATGGAAGATGCCAGTTCCCGCTTAATGGGAGGGAATATTAAAATTTCTATTGATGATGACCAGCTGGGAATTTTAAATAAACTTCCTGTAAAAAAATATACCTTTCCTTCTCAAGAAAAGTTACCTGACTTTCAGGATAAAAAGAAAAGTCCTATAAGCCATGAAATATTAAAAGAACTGGAAGTATTCAATGAAGAGAAAAAATTGAGAGAAATGTTTGCCCGAGACAGGGAAGAAAATGAGACAGAGGATGGAAAATCAGAAGAACGTTATTCGGGAGACAGAAAACGTAATGTGAGAATTTTTTCCCAATCCGATGATGAGAAGAAAATAGAAGAGAGGAAATTTTTTCCCGGAAAAATTACACCTTCTCCTTCCAGGGAACAACAGGATAAACCGGAAAAGAAAAGAGTTTCTATATTTGATGTGAAATCTGAAAAAAAATAAAATATAGATAATTAATATATAGGAAATAAGTATATGGAAATAGAAATATAATGTCGTAAAGCGTAATGCGTGATTCGTATAAACCCATTACGTATTACGCATTACGCATCACGATTATGACATTGAACGGTCACCTGTTCACTGATAACTTGAATTAAAGGGGGGAGGACTTTTGGGGCTCAGACACAGTGAAGAATGTGAAGAACTTCTGGTACAGGCCAAAAAGTTCGCAAGGAAGAATAATTTTTTTGGTGTGGAACATGTTTTTCTTGCTCTTATTGATAAAGAAAGATCTCTTGTTGAAGATATGATTTCTTCGTCAGGAATTACTCTCGATTATATTCTTGAAGAGATGAATAATTATTGCTGGCCTACTTCTGAACAGCCTGTATGGAATGAATTTATCACGACTCCAAGGATGAAGAATTTGTTGAAAATTGCCGAAAAAGAGGCTCTCACTGCCCGTTCTATGAAGATAGAGCCTGTACATTATCTTCAGGCTATATTAAAAGAGGGAAGAGGTGTTGTGCCTGTAACTCTTATAAATTCAGGACTCAATCTTGATGAACTCTACAGTAATCTTTCAGGAGAAGCACCACCGGAAGGAAGAATTCCTCCGATACCTTCCATAAGTAAAGGTGAAAACCAGAAACCTGATAGAGGTAAAAAATCTCTTCTTGCCAGATGTTCCAGAGACCTTGTTTTACTTGCAAAAGAAGGAAAACTTGAACCGGTAATAGGAAGAAAAGATGAAACGGTAAAAATGATACAGGTTCTTACGAGAAGAGGTAAGAATAATCCTGTTATTATAGGTGAACCCGGTGTGGGTAAAACGGCTCTTGTCATGGCACTTGCCCAGAGAATAGCTGAAAATAAGGTGCCTGAAACACTCAGGGGAAAAAAGATTATGGAACTGAGTATGACAAGCCTTGTAGCGGGTACAAAACACAGGGGAGAATTTGAAGAGCGCCTTGAACAATTATTAAAAGAAGTAGATGACCCGAATATTATACTTTTTATTGATGAACTTCATATTATAATAGGTGCAGGAGATTCGAAAGGCAGCATGGATGCAGCCAATATACTTAAGCCTGCCCTGGCCAGGGGAGATATAACACTTATAGGTGCCACTACTATTGATGAATACAGGAAATATATAGAGAAAGATCCCGCTCTCGAGAGAAGGTTTCAGCCGGTACAGGTAAATGAGCCGTCGGAAGCTGATACTATTGAGATTCTGAAAGCTTTAAGGCCGAAATTCGAAGAACATCATAAGGTAAAAATATCGGACGAAGCAGTGGTTCAGGCAGTAAAGTTATCTGTTCGTTACCTGACGGAAAGATTTCTTCCTGATAAAGCCATAGATATAATAGATGAAGCATGTTCGAGTGTAAAGGTGCAGCAGTATGTTTCTTTTATGCCGGGAAAATTGAAATATAATGAAGCTACCGGTGAAGTGGAAGAAATAGAAAGTGAGAAAAAATCCCCCCCCATATCAGATATAACAGAAGATGTGTCATGTAAAGGTGATAGGCCTGTTATAACAGAGAAAGAGGTCGCCAAAGTAATAGCCCTCTGGACAGATATACCTATAGAAAATCTTACTACTGAAGAATCTGTGAGACTGGCAGAAATGGAAGAGAGGATGAAAAGCAGGGTAAAGGGACAGGACAAAGCCATACATAAAGTATCACAGGTTGTAAAAATGGCACGTCTGGGCCTCGCCAATCCGGGACGCCCCAGGGGAGTGTTTTTATTTCTTGGCTCCACAGGTGTCGGAAAAACGGAACTGGCCAAAGCTCTTGCAGAATTTCTTTTCGGAAGTGAAGATGAATTAATAAGGCTTGATATGTCTGAATACAAGGAAAAACACTCAATATCCAAGTTAATAGGCGCACCCGCCGGTTATGTAGGGCATGAAGAAGAAGGACGTTTTACAAGGATGGTAAGAACTAAACCCTATTCTGTTGTACTCCTTGATGAAGTGGAAAAGGCCCATCCCGAAGTGTTTGATATATTCCTTCAGGTTTTTGATGACGGCAGACTTACGGATCAGAGAGGAAGAACGATAAATTTCTGCAATACCATAATTATAATGACTTCCAATCTGGCTGTAGATTATGATGAGATTTTAAAGAAGGTTGATGAAGAAAAACAGATGACAGACGGCTGGGCCATAGATGAAGATATGGTGGAAAGAGAAAAAATCTGTGATAGATTACAGGAATATTTTCGTCCCGAATTTTTAAACCGTATCGATGAAATAGTTGTGTTTAATCCGCTCATAAAAGAGGTATTGCGTAATATTGCCGATGTAAATATAGCCTCTTTCCTGAAACGTCTCAAAGAGGAAAAGTCTATAGATATGGAAATAGATGAAGAACTTGTGGAGCTTATTTTGAAATACGGATATAATCCCAGATACGGAGCAAGACCTCTTAAAAGAGCAGTTCAGAGATTCCTTATTAATACTTTTGCCCAGAAGATGCTTGAAGAAGAGTTTAAACCGGGGGTAAAGGTCTATGCCACGGTTCAGGGTGAAAGGGTTGTTTTCAGGAAAGAAGGAGAGATTTCAGATATACATGATGAGCGGAACAAGGATGACCGGAATGATGATGAAGAAGATTTCCTCAATAAAACATGGGCGCCGGAAAAATAAAAGAGTGAAAAGTGAATGGTGAGTAGTGAATGGTGAGTAGTGAATAGGTCACTGGTAACTGGTCACTGACAACTGGTCATTGGTCACTGATAACTGGTCACTGATAAGAGGTAAACATATGAAAGTCACATTACAGATAATAAACAGTCCCGATGACGGGAAGGAATTTCAGTTAAGTAAAAGAGAAAATTATATTGGCCGTGTAAGTGGTAATGAAATAATTATTCCTTACGATAATCAAATTTCAAGGCGTCATTCAAAGATTGAACTGAAAAATCAGGAAGTATGGCTTGAAGATATGGATAGCAGAAACGGCACCTTTGTAAACAATGAAAGACTTGAAGAGCCATACTTACTCAGTCCTCAGGAGATATTCAGGGTTGGCAAAACCTATCTTCAGGTAATTATTACATAAACCGGAGGGGTGTAACATGATCAGTGCAACAATAGGCAGATATAAAATAGTGGAAGAACTGGGCCGTGGCGGTATGGGTATCGTTTATAAAGGAGATGACCCGGTACTGGGCAGAGCAGTGGCAATAAAAATTCTTCCTCCTCATTTTGTAGAAAATCAGGAAAGCAGGGAAAGATTTGTAAGAGAAGCTCAGACAGGGGCAAAGCTTAACCATCCGAGTATAAGAGGTATCTATGATATAAGTGAACATGAAGGTATATTTTATATAGTACTTGAATATGTTTCCGGTATACCTCTTGATGATCTGATGAAAAAGAAAAAGGCCTTCAATGTTGAAGAAGCTCTGGAAATATTTATACCTGTCTGTGAAGCACTGGAATATGCCCATCAACATGGAATCATTCACAGGGATGTTAAACCTGCCAATGTAATGTACAGTGATAAAAAAGAAGTCAAGGTGGCAGATTTCGGTCTTGCATGGATTGAAACAGAACAATCACTTACCCAGCCCGGCGCAGTTATGGGAACTTTCGGTTATTTTTCTCCCGAACAGGCAAGAGGTGAAAAGGTAGACAGAAGAACCGATATATATTCCCTCGGTGTAATGCTTTATGAGATGATGACAGGAAGACTTCCCTTCGAGGCGAAAAATCCTGCATCTTTAATCCAGCAGCACCTTACTGTAGCACCGCCTCAGCCGTCTTCTGTCAATCCCGATATTCCTCCTTTTGTAGATGAAGCTATATTGAAAGCTCTCAGGAAAGATCCCAATACAAGATATCAGACTGTCCAGGAATTTTTAAATGATATTGCAGGAGACAGAATTGTAAAGAAACAGGAGGAACAGAAAACAGCATCTCCTACGGAGGCGGCACTTCATAATATACTGGGAAATAATTATTATAAACAGGGTAAACTCGATCTTGCCATACTTGAATGGGAAAAAGCAACACAGCTTGATCCTTACAATGCTCTTACTCATAATAATCTGGGCACAGCCTATGACGGTATAGGCAATCTTGACCTGGCAGTAAGGGAATATAATTATGCAGTAGAATTAAATCCCAATAATTTTGTAGCTCATTATAATCTTGGTTCTGCTTATTACAGAAAAGGTGATGTAGATTCCGCAGTGGAGGAATATAAGAAAACAACCCTTCTGAATGCCAAATTTGCTCCTGCTTATTATAATCTCGGCAATGGCTTTTATAAACAGGGAAAAATGGAACTTGCCGTCGAACACTGGCAGAAAGCTCTCCAGCTTAATCCGGAGTTCGCAGAGGTTTTGTATAATCTCGGTAATGCTTATGCAAAAATGGGCAAAAAACAGGAAGCTCTGGAAAGCTGGGAAAAGGCGATAGCTCTCGACCCGGAATTTGCAGTGGCCCATTACAATATAGGAACACTGCATATGGATAATAATAATATGGAGCTTGCTACTGCTGCGTGGGAAAAATCTCTTGAATTAAACCCGAATTTTGCAGAAGCCAGATATAATATCGGTAACCTTTATTTTCAACAGGGAAATACGGATAAAGCTGTGGAAGAATGGAATAAAGCCATTGAATTAAAACAGGATTACTGGGAGGCTCATTATAATCTGGGTAATGTTTATTACCAGAAACAGGAACTTGACCTTGCAGTGGCAGAATGGCAGAAAACTGTTACTTATAATGATAAATACTGGGAGGCCCATTATAATCTAGGTAATGTTTACTTTTTTGAACAGGAACAGATAGACCCTGCCATTGTATCGTGGCAGAAGGTTACCACACTCCACCCTGACTACTGGCAGGCCTATTATAATCTCGGTGAAGCTTATTTCAAACAGGAGAAACTGGAGCTTACCGTTATGGAATGGGAAAAAGTTATATCTATTGATCCCAAACACTGGCAGGCCCAGCATAATCTCGGAAGTGTTTATTTTAAAATGGGAAAACTGGAAAAAGCCATATCTCAGTGGACTAAATCCCTTGCACTGATGATATTTAATTTTTAGTTTTTCAGTTTTTCAGCTTTATAAAATTAAAAATGTCAGGTTAATAATAAAAATTAACAAATTTTTAACATAATCTTATTTACTTTAATACTATTTGCTGGTAATCTATAGATGGAAATAAATAATTTGTAAATAACCATCGCGTTACGCTTACCCGTTACGCGTCATGAATATAAGGAGGATACCAATGTTCGGAGGATATATTTCCCAGGGAGTGCTTCAGAGTAATCAACAGAAAACTGTTCAATCATTACCCGGTAGAGTTGGTAATATTGAAAAAACTCCTAAAGATTCTGTTCAATTTTCATCAATAGACAGTAATGATATGATATTTAACGTAAAGAAATTTGGCTTTATTGAAGGGCCGAATGAACGTATGACTTCTGATTTATCTACTCCTCCATGTCCCGGAATTTCTATAAGTTCCGAAGAAAACTCTGTAAATGAAGCTTTAAAAGTGGGACTTTCTGCTGGCAGAGAAGAAGAGTTGACTCCTCATTTCCTGTGCGGCTATGGTGAAGTACCTGCTGCGGAGGGAGCAATTCTTACTGCCAGCACTATAATAGAACATGACCTTGTAGAAAAAGGTAAAGATAAATATAACATCTTGAAATCATGTCCTGCAAGTTCAAAGATTATTTCCGGTGTTCATGGTTTCGATAGCACTTTATCGGATATTGTTGTCAGGAATAAGCCAATTTTACTGGAGTTTTAGCCGGAGTTTTGTTGCGAGCTGTTCGAGATAAATTATAACACATAAAAAAATAGCCCTTAGGCTATTTTTTTATTATTCTTCTCATTAACAGGGAAAACTTTTACTTTAGAATTTTTTCCAGCTTATCCCTGAGAGATGCCAGTTCATCTGTCAGATTTTCTTTTTCTTTAAGTTCATTATATTTATTATT
>JBEHWO010000341.1:0-7336 GCA_040217695.1 Vulcanimicrobiota bacterium
GTATAGGCACTTTAAATTTGATTGATAAAATGAGACTTTACATGTCTATGACAGGTCTCGGACGTATAAAAGACTTTAAATCCCTAGAAGGTGTAAATGCTGAAAAATGGCTCCGCTCATCAGGAGGAGCGGGCGTTTTCCGTTCTTTCTGGACTCCCCTTCTGAAGAATAGATTTGAAAATGATTATAATCAACTGGGAGCAGTTTATTTATGGGCCAGTTATAGAAATATCCACAGGAAAATAGGCTATCTCAGAGGAGGATTTCAAAGAATATTCGAAGTTATGAGAGAGAAAATATCCGGCAAAGGCGGTACAATAAAAACATCTACTGCTGTTAAAAATATTTCCATCACTCATGACGGAACTATAAGAGTTTCCACTGACAGGGATTTTCTTAATTTTGACAGGGTAATTGTAACTGTTCCTTTTCCGGCATTTATGAAAATGGTAAAGGAGCTTCCTGTAGAATATGCCATGAATTTAAATGAAATAAAATATATGAATGTTCTCTCTGTAATTCTGGAGTTAAATAGATCTTTCAGTGATAATTATATCATTCAGAGCTGTGATCTTTCTTATCCTTTTTCTGAAATTGTAGAACATACAAAATTATTTTCTTCCGAGTATTTTGACGGCTCCAATATGGTTTATATATTAAAATATCTTGAACAGGGAAATGTTTATATGAATTACTCGATACAGAAACTTCTGGATGATTACATACCATTTCTTAAAAGAATATGCCCTGCCTTTGAAAAAGAATGGATAAAAAAACAGTATGTATTCAGGCTTGATTATGCCTATCCTGTAATTACGCATAACTATCAAAGATTAATACCTGATATAGTATCACCTGTGAAAGGTGTATATCTTGCTACAAGGGCTCAGATTTACCCGGAGGAAATAAATATAAATTCCTGTACAGGTCTGGCAAATAAAGTTATAGAGAGGTTTATTTCAGAAGGTAATTCTAAATGATAAAGTTCCTTCCTCATATATTTTCATGGTGGCTTATACTGTTCTGTCTCGGGTTAATAAGTTTCCCATGCCTTTTTCTTTTATTTCGAAAACATTACGGAAGAGGTATATTTTTTACTAAAATATTTTCTTTAATGGTTCTTACCTATCTTTCCTGGATTGCAGGAAGATTCCATATTCTGTATTTCAATAAAATTAATCTGTTTTTCCTTACTTTTCTTATTTTTTTACCTTCTTTATATCTGTTTTTCAGAAATAGAAGAGATATACTGTCATGGTTACGTGAACATTACAGACTTGTAATTCTGACAGAAATAGCTTTTTTCCTTATATTTTCTTTCTTTTCTGCCATAAGGATTTATAATTCCTCCATAATAGGGGAAGAGAAATTTATGGATCTTGCTTTTCTTAACAGCATATGCAGAACTTCCTGTTTTCCACCGCCGGATCCGTGGATGAATGGTTTTCATATTAATTACTATTACCTTGGTTATCTTCTGAACGCTATCATTATTAAGATAACCTCTGTAGATGTACCTGCAGGATACAATCTGGCCTTATGTTCCACTATAGCTCTTACTTTTCTGGCCTGCTGGGGGATTGTATACGGCATTACAGGCCATCATGGCGCCGGTATTTTTTCCTCTGTTCTGCTGGTAATATCAGGTAATTATGATGGTTTTATACAGGTTGTTCGTTTACACGGAGTTACCGGCTTTGATTTTTTTAAAAGTTCCCGTATTATTCCCAATACTATAAATGAATTTCCTTTTTTCAGTTTTATCCTTGGAGATTTACATCCTCATTATACGAGTCTACCTGTGTTCATCTTTGCCCTTTCTATATGTTTATTATGGCCGGCAGAGATTTTTTCCGAAGAAAATTCTCTTCATAATAAATTTATTTTTATGTTTTTTACGGCTTTTTCTACCGGTTTTTTATTTGGTTCCAATTTCTGGAATGTACCTACATGCTTTTTTATTATCAGCCTTTCTTTTCTTTTTCTGAATATGTTAAACGGGAAATATAAAGATAAAGTAACATTATTTATTGCAGGTGCCGTAATGTTATCCGTACTTTTATTTATTCCGTTTTTCATTGACTTTCATTCTCCTACGAAAATAGTAATAAAAATTGTTTCTTCCGAACAGAGAACCTTTATGTATCATTTCCTTATATGCTTTTTTATGTTTATCTTTATGTTTATTTCTCCTTTATATTTAATTCTGAAAGATAAATTCCAGAAACTTAAAGAAAGTCACCAAATGGCATGGATTTACGGAATTTCAGCTATAGCAATAATTCTGTATTGTATATTTCAGACAGGGCCTGTTATGTTTTTAATAATTTTCGCAATCTCTGTCTTTGCTCTGATTAAATTTGACAGTAATAAAAATATATGGTTATGGTCATTATGGTTTGCAGGTTTTTTTATACTTATCTGCTGTGAACTTTTTTATCTTCATGATAATTACGGCCCTCCCTATGAGAGAATGAATACGGTCTTTAAATTTCATTATCAGGTGCTGGTTTTATTTTCCATTGCTTCAGGAGGAACTCTTTATCTTATGAAAGAAAGAAGGGCTCCCGGAGTTTTCTGGTTATTACTTGTTCTCTTTTTTATTCCTACCTTATTTTACTCCTGTGCTTCTTCTTATGTGAAACCTGACTGGTCAGGGGCTGAACTTAACGGTATGAAGAGTTATATGGAACGTGAACACATGGAAGATTTTGCTGCCATAACCTGGTTGAATGAACATTATCTGTCTTTGCCGAAAGATCCTGTAATAGTTGAAGCAACGAAGGATGCCTATTCTTATTACGGCAGGGTTTCTACCAATACAGGGATTCCCGCAGTTCTTGGCTGGGGCAATCATGAATTTGTCTGGAGAAATGACTGGAATTCTGTTCAGAAACGTCAGGAAGATGTAAAATTACTTTATGAAACACAGGATCTTAATAAAGCAATGGAGATAATTAATACATACGGAGTTTCTCTGGTTTACTGGGGAGAACTGGAAAGAAATACCTATTCTGCAGAAGGACTGTCCAAATTTTATAAAATAATGAATGTTGTTTACGATAAAAACGGCACTGTGATATTTCAAAAAAAATGATTCTTAGTACCGAAACAGGTAAATTAGTGACCAAAATCTTATATATCCTGACGCGTCACGCGTAACGCGTGACGCGAGCAAAAATCTCATATCTACAAATGATACAGATTTTTTTCGGATACTCTTTTTCCTGGAGCGGTAATTAGTGCTTATAACGGTAAATATTCCACCGTGTATAGTCGTAACGTGTAACGGGAGGAAAATTTTTATTATATACTTATACTCAAATCAATAACATATGCCTGACAAAATATAGTTAACAATGAAGATATATAACTGCGCGTCACGCGTCACGCGTCACGCGTCACGATAACAAAGGTGATGTATTATGTGGAGAATAGATTTTCATGTTCATAGCTGTTATTCAAAGGATTCCGCTATGAGCCAGGAAGAAATAATAAAAGCATGTAAAGACAGAGGTTTAAACTGCATTGCCCTGACGGATCATAATGAACTTGAGGGAGCTCTGGAAATGGAAAAATCCGGTCTTTTCAGGGTTATAGCAGGAGAAGAAATCAAAACAGCGGATGGTGAGATTATAGGACTTTTTTTAAAAGAGAAAATAAGAGGAGGCCTTTCTCCTGAAGAAACTGTAAGACAGATCAGAGCCCAGGACGGACTCGTATATATTCCTCATCCTTTCAGTAAATGGCGGAGAACAAAACTTAAAATTTCCGCTATTGAGAAGATAAAACATGATATAGATATTATGGAAGTATTTAACGGCAGGAATTTCTTCAGAGCAGATAATTTAAAAGCCGAGGAATATGCACTGAAAAATAATATAACCATGGCAGTCGGTTCAGATAGCCATATTACCTGTGAACTTGGTTCATGTTATGTTGAAGTAGAGGATTTTTCTACACCTGCAGAACTTCTTACTGTGCTAAAACATGGACACAGGGTGACAAATCTGAGCAGCGCTTTTGTTCACTTTGGTTCTGCCTATGTAAGAATCAGGAAAAATTTAGAAAAAATTCTTTTAAAAAAACAGAGCCGGATGGGATAAATGTTTAAAAATTTAGCAGTGGCCATGAGGCCAAAACAATGGACAAAAAATTTTTTAATTTTTGCGGCATTAATCTTTGCTGAACGTCTTTTTCATTATCATGATATATTACTGGTAGGGATTGCTTTCGTACTATTCTGTCTTTTAAGCAGTTCCATATATATAATTAATGATCTTGTAGATATTGAGCAGGACAGGGAACACCCGGAAAAAAGAAAAAGACCTTTTGCTTCCGGTAAAATAAGTAAAATTACCGGTATTATTTTTTCCGTTCTTCTTGCCCTTATTTCCTTAATATCTGCTTTTATTATTAAAATAGACTTTTTTATTATAGCCTCTTTATATTTCATATTGAATTTAATTTATTCTTTTAAATTGAAGAGATTACCTATTCTTGATGTGCTGAGTATATCCCTGAGTTTTGTCCTGAGAGCTGCTGCCGGCGGTGTTATAATCAGGGTTTTTGTATCCCCATGGCTTATAGTGTGTACATTTCTGCTGGCTCTCTTTATGGCTATAGGAAAAAGACGGGGAGAACTTATACTTCTCGAGGAAAATCATGCAAAACACAGGCATGTTCTTTCTTCTTACAGCATCAAACTGCTGGATCAGATGATTTCCGTATCAACATCATCGATTTTGATAGCCTATTCTCTTTATACCTTTACGTCAGGTAAATCTGTAGCACTCATGTGTACAATACCTTTTGTTATTTACGGTATCTTCAGATATCTTTATCTTGTCTATCAGGAAAACAGAGGAGATAATCCTACATCCATATTTATTTCAGACAGGCCCATGCAGATAAATATGTTCTGCTGGCTTATATCAGTATTGATTATTTTTTACTGGAAACACATATATACAGTGTTCGATAACCGGTAAACTTCTCGTTACTGATTACTGGTAACTGATCACTGAAAAAGGGGAGATGAACATGGCAAAAAAAAATAAAGAAACTCAAAAAATATCAGAAAAATCAGAAAAACAGGATGAATTAAAGAAACAGAATGAACCTGTCAGTGGATCTTTTAAGAATATTCTGATTCCTTTTTTATTTATTCTGGTCTATACACTTTTTACTCATTTTTATGACCTGGGAAGCAGGGCTTTTCACCATGACGAAGGGATTCATGCCTATTATTCATGGGAAATTGCAACTAAAGGCCCGGCCTGTTATAAATATGATCCCACCTATCATGGAACATTCCTTTATTTTGCCAATGCCGTCATATACAGAATATGGGGAGGTTTTCTTCACGCTGTTGCCACCGATGTCAATGCAAGAGTTGTCCCTGCATTGTTCGGTTTAATTCTTATTTTTCTCTTTTTTGCCCTGAAAAAATTTATTGACCCCGGGTCAGTTATTTTTATAGTCTTACTCGGTGCAATATCACCGACTCTTACCTATTTTTCACGATTTATAAGACATGATATTTATATAACAGTTACAACACTAGGTATGATCATATGTTTTCTCTATTACTGGAGGGAAAAGAAATCCGATTATTTATCCTATTGTTTTGCTCTCTGTGCTCTGTCTTTTGTTACTAAAGAAGATACTTATATAATTTTATTCATTTTTTTCTCCTTTATATTCTTTAAATGTATGGTGGAAAAAGCTACAAAGACTGTGCTGCAGGAACAGGATATTATGTCATATCTTGGAAAATCTTTTTCTGATGTAGTAATGAAGAAAAAAAGCTATAAACTCGCTGTATCCATCTTATTTCTGAGAATAATTACCCTGAACGGACTGGAATATTATATTCAGAATAAAAAGGAAGGTTTTAATCCTGCAGACAGTCTGAACAGGTTTCTCAGAGACATAAGGGGATTTTTCATAATTAAAGATGAAACTATAGATAAATTAAGAGAAGCAAATATTGAAAATCTTAAAGATTTTAATAAAAAATTAAATTCTCTGGAGCCATTGAAAAATAGAACCTTTTCACAATTCGATATGACTACGGAACTTGCCAAATTGTCTTTCCATGGAGAAGAAATAAAGATGATTTTGCATCATTCCTATGTAAACAGAGACTTTATGCCATTACTTAACGGGCTCTTCTCATTTGGCGTGATATTTTCCGTATTTTTTACTTCTTTTTTTACAAATCCTAAAGGCCTCTTTACCGGTATATTCGGATTTTTCAGCTACTGGGTTTTCAATCAACAGGTAAAGCCCAGAATTCCCGGACCTTTTTATTATTATATTTCCAAACTGTGTCTTTATGAGTTTGCAACAGTATTATTTGCCCTTATAGGAATATGGTATTTACTCAGAAAAAAAGACAGACTCACACCTGTTATTTTCTACACTTCTCTTGTATTAATCTATCTTTATGCCTTTGCCCAGGACACGGTTCCCATGCTTTCACAGAAATTTATACTCTATCCTGCATGTACGGCAGGTTTCTTTTATGTTTTATGGGGTATATTACGTATGATTTTTTATATGGAAGAAGGTGATGGAACCTTTGTATCCTTCGTTATTTACTGGTCTCTGAGCAGTCTTTTTATATATTCGTACGCCCAGGAAAAGGTTCCATGGCTTATGGTTCCCATAGTTCTGCCTCTGACAGTTATGGCAGGTATGTCTATAGGAAAGATCTTACGGGAAGGAAAAACATATGTTAAATACGGAACAGGCATAATACTTGTAATTCTTTTATGGTTTAATTTATATACCAGTTTCCGTTTGAACTTTAAAATGGGCGATAATCCGGTAGAGCCCATGGTCTTTACCCAGACTACGAGAGATGTCGTTAATACAAGTGAGAGATTATCCGATATAGTGAAGAATATAAAGAAAGAGGAAAAAGAAAGGGGAGAGAAAAAAAACTATGTTATTTTTGTCGACAATGAAGTCTCCTGGCCTTTTGTATGGTATTTCCGGGATTTTACCGTTCAATATTCTCTTCCTACTTCTGCAGAAGATGCACAGAGAGGAATTGCCATACTTTCGTCTCTCGAGAAACAGAGCAGTGTAGAACCTTTTCTTGCAGGTAATTTTTCCAGAGAACATATGAAATTAAGAGCGTGGTGGATAGCCGATAATAACAAGCTATTATCTTATTTATGGAAAAAAGAACTTTTTGAAATTAATGATAAGACCATGGATGTTTTGAAAAATAATATATCTGAAGATAAATTAAACCTTATAAAACCATTTATCTTTCATATCTTTACCGGCGATGAACTTGTTGAAACTCTGAAGAATATGAATT
>JBEHWO010000342.1:0-7324 GCA_040217695.1 Vulcanimicrobiota bacterium
CTTCTTATAGCTCCTATCTGCCATGTTTTAAGTCCTACTGCAAAGGTGGCATACATAAACATAAGAAATAGAGAAAATACAACCATTCCTACTGTTATTTCTATAAGACTGAAGCCTTTTTGTTTAAATCTGTCTTTCATAAATCAAATCCTTGCAGGTTTTGAAATAAGTGTTACTGTCTTAAGTGATTTTTCACCCTGCCCCGGTTCCTGCCATGTTACAAGAAGAGTAACTTTTTTAATATTACTTATATGTGAATTGGGATCTTCTGTATATTCGTTAACAGTCATTGTATATTTATAAGGAATATTATTTGATATTTGCTGACCTTTAATTACTACAGGAACAGATGATGCCCCCCATGTCAGATCATTATCAACGTCCGGCCCATCTGAAATGGCAGATTTTATGGCATTTCTGTAAATAACCACATTCTGGAGAGGTATTTTCTTTAATTCTGCCAGTTTACTGCCGGCTATATTGATAGCACCGCTTTTGTATTTCCCTTTTTTTATAGCAGAAAGTCCATGGACAAAAACACCTGATATTATAACTATTATAAAGCCCATAATTGCTATTCCCATTATCAGTTCAGCCAGAGTAAAACCTTTACGTGAACGTTTCAAATATACTACCTCCGGAATAAAATAAATTCCATTCTTTATAGTATTATCACTTTTTTTTGATAAAAGTAAAGTTTGATTCATAGTTGATTTTATAATTATTCCGCAGTAAAGAAACATAAATGTATCTGAAGAGACAGGGGGTAGAATTTTGACAATCAGTCTGATCTTATGTTAACATAAGAAACAGATATGTTTTATGTTCCGGGGGATTTTTTATGGAAGTAGAAATATTTATAGACAAAAGAAAAAATAAATTAAGACGCAGATTTAAAGAGGATTTCAAGATATTATGCCCTTTCTGTTCAAGCTTGAATAAATATGTAATCAATACCGGTAAAGATCTTTACTGTAAAAACTGCAATGAACTTTTAGTTTTTGTACCGGACATAAGTTCAATTGACGGTAACAAAGAAGGGGACAAATCAAATGTGTCTGAAGTCCGTCCTGTAAAAGAAGAGAAGAAAAGCCATATAATTTCCTCTGAAGACCGGCCTTTAAAAGAAGAAAAGAAAATACAGACAGCTGCTTCCGAAGGAAGGGCAATTAGCCAGCTGTTGCAGGAGAAAAAACTTTCACAGGAAGCAAGACCTGTAAAAATAGAAGAAAGAGATTTTTCCAATATGGAAATAGGCTCTCATGAAAAGGCTAAAAATGAGAATATAAAAAAAATCAAAGTAACGATAGAAGAGCTTAAAAGAAGAGATTTTTCATTTCTTTCCCTGTTATTTGCTTCAGATACATTTAATATAGATGAAAGGGATTTTAATAAAGTATCGGCAATGATTAAATATGATCCTGCTATCAGCTCTAAAATAATACAGATAGCAAAATCACCTGCTTATGGGTTTTATAAACAGGAGCTTACTCTAAATACTGCCGTAACTGTGTTAGGTGTAAAGAAGGCAGGTGAAATAATAGGAATATCAGCCAATAGAGATCTCTTTAAAAGTGTCAGGAACACTGAATTATACAGACAGATCTGTTATCATTCTCTGGGAGTGGGCATATTTGCAAAACTTCTTTCTCCTCATATGGACCTTTCTGAAGATGAGATGTTTATGATAGGTATAATGCATGATGTTGGAAAAATAATACTTTATATTTCCATGCCTGTAGAATATGAAGAACTTATCAATATAACAAGAGAAGATTTTATTCCCGTTATAGATGCAGAAAGAAAATATATGAATATAGATCACTGTGAAGTAGGGAAAATTGCCATGAGCGAGTGGAACTATAGAAAACAATTCATTGATACTGCTTCATATCATCATGGACTTGAATTCGTAGAAGATAAGGAATTACATAAAATGTTATTATGCATTCAGGCCTCCAACATTTTATGTAATCTGGCCAAAATAGGCAATATTAAAAATATAAGAACTATGAAATTTGAATTATTTGATAAAAAGACAAAAGAAATGATGAAAGGCGTAAGTATTCCGAAAATAATGCTTCAGGCAGGACAGGAGATAAATAATCTGCAGTTAATGTTCGGTGTGAAAAATATTGTAACCATGACAAAAAGCCCGTAATTACGGGCTTTTTGAATATTCTGCTGAAGCATTAAAAAATCAGTGATGTTCCGTTTTTTCAACGAGTTTTCTCTCTTCCGGATGCTGTCCGATCCAGTTGACTTTGCCTGTTTCAAGATTGTATATGGCTCCTATTACAAGTAATTTCCCTTCTTTTACATGTTCCCTTACTATCTCGCTTTTATTAAATAAATCCTCTATAGAGAGCCATACATTTTCTTCGATACATTTATTTATCAGATCATCACCTTTAAGAGTCGGGTCTTTTATTTTAGCTTTTTCCAGAGCAGGTTTTATATTGTCCAGTAGTCCCGGCAGACTTCCTTCCAGTTCCGCTCCTGTTGCAACGGCAGTAACTGCACCGCATTTGTTATGGCCGAGAACAAGAATTACAGGTGATTTCAGATGAGCCACACCATATTCGGCTGTGCCGATTTCATCTGTGTCGAATACATTACCTGCAACTCTTATGGTAAATATGTCACCTATACCTGTATCAAAAATATGTTCCGGAGGAACACGACTGTCGGAACATGTGAGAATAATCGCATAGGGATGTTGCCCTTTTACAGTCTCTTTTATTCTGCCTTCATCAAGATGAGTGAAAGTTCTTTCACCTGTGACAAACCTGTTGTTTCCTTCTTTCAGCATGTTATATGCTTCGTCTTTTGTAAAGGCGGGACCTTCTTCGGATGAATAAGCTATTAAAGAGCAGACTGTAATAAATATTAAAAGAAATGTTATTTTTTTGAACATTGAAAAACTCCTTTTTTATAATCGTGACGCGTAACGCGTGACAGGTGGTTTCGTGATGCGTGATATGAGAATCGTGACGCGTAACGCGTTACGCGTGACGCGTAAGTTTCACCCTTCACCCTTCACTCTTCACCCTTCACGACTCACTTTATGGCCTGTAAAAAATTACGGGATTACCCGGCGGATTTGCATTGTCTTTTCCTATATAGATATAAGACGGGTCTATATGTTTGCCGTCAACGAAAAGACTTACCTTTACCTTTGAAGGATTGTTGATCTGGAAAGAAAAACCGTCTAGAAGAGTGGAAGTGGTAGCGGAAAACACAATCTCATTCCTTACAGGTTTGATTACAAAATCGCCCTGTTCCGCTCCGACTCTTACTACATTGGAAAAAGCAGTGTCTGCCGTGATTTTTCCTTTAAATATATGGGCAGAACCGTTGCTTGACCATCTCACATTAACTATACCGCCTTTTTCCCATATATAGTAGGCTATGGTAGTACCACGGTGAAATGTCGGTTTACCCAGTACAATACCTGTACCGAACGGAATATATCCTTCCTCTGCCAGAAGCGAGAAGGAAGTAAAGAAAAGAATTGAAAAAATGAATATAACAGATATATGTTTCATTTGTATCCCTCCTTTTTGTTATTATAAAAAGAATAACATAAGGATAATCAAAATGCAATGGTGTTCATGACGGGAAAATAATTTTAAATATCGTACCTGTTTCTCTTTCAATATAAAGATCACCGTCAATCTGTTTTGCCAGATTCACTACAAGTTTCAATCCAAGGGATGTTGATGTTTCAATGTTAATATCTTCAGGGAGACCTGCACCGTTATCACCGATTTCCAGAATAAGTTTTTTACCATTTGTCTGATGAAATTTGATAGAAATTTCTCCCTTTCTGCCCGCCGGGAAAGCATATTTCAGAGCATTTGTCACAAGTTCATTTATAATGAGACCGCATGGTATGGCTTTGTTGATATTGAGATAAATATCCCTTACTTTTATATTTAATTTTATGATATTCACGTCTATATGATAACTGCTGAATAAATAAGAGGAAAGATCATAAATATATCTTTTAAAATCAATTCTGGCAAAATTTTCCGATTGATAGAGTTTTTCATGAACCAGCCCTATTGATTTTATCCTGTTCTGAGAATCTTTCAGAATGTCTGCTATGGTATCATCTTCAATAGAACTGATTTGAAGATAAATAAGACTGGAAATGATCTGTAAATTATTTTTTACCCTGTGATGTATCTCTTTTAACAGTATTTCTTTTTCTTCCAGAATTGTTTTAAGCTCCACTGTTCTTTCTTCTACCAGCTTTTCCAGCTGCGTTCTGTATATGCTCAATTCCTCTTCTGTACGTTTTCTCTCTGTTATATCCCGGGAAATACTAAATATAGCATCCTGATTGTCCCATGTGCCTTTAGCTATTTTCGTTTCCACAGGTATGAACGTACCTTCTCCGGTGATTAAATGAAAATTGCCAATTTTTTTATCCGATAAAGATATATGAGAGAAGATTTTATTGACTGCTTCTGTTTCGGCAAAGATATTGTAAACGCTCATGCCGGTCAGCTCATCACGGGAATAACCTGAAATTTTTTCTGCTGCAGGATTAAAATGGATTATATTGCCACTGGCGTCAGATATAACAAGAATATCATCTATAGTATCAAAAAATATCTGAAGATTCTGCTGGCTTTCCTGAACAAGACTGTCGTGTCTCAGCCTTATAATCACAGAGCCTATCTGCATGGCAATTGTTTCTATTGTATTACGTGTATTATGAGGTATGTCATCATATGTATGGGACGCAAGATTCATTAAAGCTATTAGCTGTTCCCCGTAAAGAACAGGTATCATACATATGGCATGTAAACCTTCTGAAACCATAACCTCCTTAAATACCTCATAGTTACCTGCATGTGTGTAGACAGGAACCCTTTTTTTTATAGGGCTATTATGGAGAATATTACCTTTAGCGTAATATATTGTATTTATAAATTCAGGCGAAAGCCCTCTGTGAACTATTAGATTTAAATCTTCTGTCCTTCTGTCTACAATATATATACCGCCACTATCGATACAGTCTGTCTGACAGATTACTTCCAGTATTTTATAAAAGGCTTCTTTCAGGTCACTCGTAGAGGCAAGGAATAGACTGAGATTCCTCTGGATAAAGAGTAATTCTTCCGGGCTTTTCTCATCTCTGATATGATCAGAAGATTTTTTTTTTGAACTTTTCTTGTTTGCTTTCATGGTTTATTGTTTTTTTATGTACTCTTTAAAATATAGTTTTGCACTTTATGTTATTTACTCTAATTTTTAATACCTAACTGCTAATAGCCAGTCAGCCTGAGTTTAAGAATTACAACTGTTTTTACCGACCAGAGCATAGGCATGTAATAAAATCATTCCTCCCGCGTGACGCGTAATACCGTTTCGCTATCAATTTTTGTATTATAAATCTCCTGGCTTTGCCTGCCTGGCGCGCCTCCGAAAAAAAAATAAAATGGAACAGGCATATTTGTTAGAGCTTATATCATGCCACTTTTCATTATATTTTATTCAAATAGACTTGTGCCGCCGTGATATTTTTTTCTCCGGAGCACCAGGCAGGCAAAGCGCTATGGTTGATAGCAACCTGGTATAACACGTCACAAGAAGAGTATATGTATTATTTATGCTTATTTCAGTAAGAAATCTGCAAAAGTATAGTCTTTTCCTGTTACATTGACCGTTATTGTCTCCGGCTAAATTCTTCTTATGTGATTTTAAACCTTATATCCGTTAAACCATTTATTAATCTTACCGATAAATATGTTATACTCATAGGGCTTTAATATAACTTCTTTAATCCCTGCTTTTAAGGCTTTATCCATGATAAAATTACTGTCATCTCCCGTACAGAGAATAACGGATATGCCAGGATTGACATTTATAATTTTTTCTGCCACCTCTATACCTGTTATATTTCCCAGGTTGTAATCTGTTATAATTAAACCGTATTTTTCAATATCTTTCAGAAATATATTCAGCCCTTCTGTAGAGTCTGTCGCTACTGTAACATTGTATCCGTTTCTTTCCAGTAATTTTTTCTGTGTTATAGCAATATCAAAATCGTCATCTATACACAGTACAGATTTTTTAAGCCCGGGATTGTTTTTAAATTTTTTCCCTATGTCATCTTCTTTGTAAGAAACTTTCGGCAGGAATATCCTGAAAATACTGTATTCTCCCTCTTTACTGTCTACATAAATCTTTCCGCCCATGTTATTAATAATATTACGAACGACTGAAAGTCCGATGCCTTTACCTTTTTTGTGTTTTTGAGCAGTAAAAAAAGGATCGAAAATTTTTTCTAAAAAATCCCTTTTTATGCCGACCCCGTTGTCCTTTACGGAGAGATTTAAATAAGGTTCTTTTTTAAAATCTGTATATATTTCATCATCTTTTATATCAGTCAGACAAACCTCTATTATACCATCTTTATCTCCTATTGCCTGAGAGGCATTTATACACAGATTGCTTAATATATGATAGAGCTGTATCTGGTTTGTCTTAACCATATCCGATGTAACTTCGATATATTCCTTTATTTTTATATTCTCCGGGAGGGATATTCTTAATAATTTAAGGTTTTCTTTTATCAGAGGAACAATATGAACGGGAGGAGATTTCTCTCCGGTTTTTATGGTGGAAACAAATATCTCTTTTACCATATCTCTGGCAATATCACAGATACTGTTTATTTCCTGTAAATAACCATAAACATTACTGTCTTCGCCTACTTCTGTAATGGCAAGATCTATGTAGCCTGTAATTCCCGTCAGTATATTATTAAAATCATGAGCAATCCCTCCTGCAAGCAGTCCAAGGGATTCCAGATTTCTATTTCTATAATTGTCCGGTTCGTCATTGTTATACATAATTTTCAGGAAAAAGCTTACAGAGATTCAATAAATCCATTTGCTTTACTCGATAATTTCTGTTGCTGAATTAAGATTGGATTTAAGCTTTTCATAAATCTCACATTTTTCAAAGTTTTTGCCGCAGTAATATAAAAAAGAATTTATATTCCGGCTGATTAACCTGAAACAGTAACATTTATCAGAGGGATTTGATATAAAAGGACAAAATTCCTTGACTTCGTCTGCCATAATTTATTCTTTCTGCATGAAAATCTGCCCCTCTCGGAGGGGCAAAAGGTTTTTTTATGTTAAGTAAATTATTATAAGGCAGAATACATGCCAGATGAGTTCTTAATACACATAAATTTTATGGAAGGTATTGTAAAATATCCCCTGAAATATGTTGAAAAATAAAAGAATATTTAAAAAATACCACAGAAATAATTAAATTATGTAAAATGTTACAATATGCA
>JBEHWO010000343.1:0-7292 GCA_040217695.1 Vulcanimicrobiota bacterium
GACCCTATGCCTGAGCCGCAGAATTCGGGGGCTATAAAATAAGAAATCTCCGCTGTATGAGAAAATGTCGGCAGAGGGTTATAGGGACGTAACATACCGAAACCTGTAATTTCCCCGTCTTCTGTTTTTGAGACACATGAAGGGTGGTTACCGATCATCTTAAGAAACATATCATAAAATTCATAGGGAACACACTGTTCCGGATAGGCGGCAAAAGATTCTTTTATGTAATGATTGAAAATATCTATGACTTCTGTACGATGTTCTTCTTTCATTTTCTCGAAGGTAAAATTCATTTCTACACACTCCTTTTTATGGTGTATTTCATAAATTATCAGAATTCAAGTATTCGTGACGTGTGACGCGTAACGCATGACGGGTTTATATTGCGCATCACGCATTACACTTTACGCTTTACGGGTGTTATCATTTATGGATAGTTATGAAACTAACTATAATAAATATTTTATCACTGACCGAAATAATCCTCTTTTTAAAAAAAAGCTTGCAAAATAATGCTCATAAGAATATTATTATGGGAGAAAACAACAGAGGCAGAGGTGAAATCATGAAAAAAAACGATAATACACCATCCCATCATGGTATAAAAATAGCAATTGAAGATAATAATTATCCCAATGAAACAATAAAATTACTTATTGAGAGAGGAAGCTGCAGGAATTTTTCAGATAAAAAGATAGAAGGCCATATTCTGGATTTCATATTGAGTTCAGGTGTCCATGCCCCTACAGGAGGAAATCTTCAGCCTTATTCCATTATAAAGATAGAAGATAAAGAAAGAAGGCGCAATCTGGCGGAAATGTGCGGGCAAATATTTATGGAGAAAGCTCCCGTACATTTACTCTTCTGTATTGACTGGCACAGACTGAAAAGATGGGCTGAGCTTGAGACCGCTCCTTTCAGTGCCACTTCGTCTTTCAGGCATTTCTGGATATCTTTTCAGGATGTCATCATATGTGCCCAGAATATATGCACTGCCGCAGATTCACTGGGACTCGGTTCTGTTTACATAGGTACGGCAGTGGACTATATAAGGGAAATAAGAACAATGTTTGAACTGCCGCAGGAAGTATATCCTGTAGTTCTTCTCTGCCTGGGTTATCCGAACATTAAGCCCTCTGTAAGAAAAAAACTCCCTTCTTCCGTTATAGTTCATAATGAAAGATATAACTCTACAGATGATGGGGAAATCCTGAAAAATTTCAATGAAAAATATGAATACACCGAAATTAAAATCACGGAAGAACGTATGAAAGATATGGAAGAGACCTGCAGAGACGTCCATGGTGAAGAATTTGCAAAAAAATGTATCAAAAAAATCAAAGAAACCGGATATATAACACAGGTTCAAAGATATTTCGGCCTTCACTACAGAGCAAATGAAATGCCGCAGGGAAATAAAGAATATCTGGAGACTTTCAAAGAGGCAGGGTTTTCATGGTTTGAAGAATTTATGGCGGACAAATAATTTTAAAATCAGTATTTACCTGATAAAGAAAGGTAGAAATCAGCTATGGCATGACCTATATTTTCAGGCTCATCTTCCGGCAAAAAATGTTTTCCCTTCCCCGTATATTTTACCTGAAGAGAGTCAAAATATTTCTCTGCCATAGAGACACCCTGTTTTCTTATGGCAGATCCGGGTTCACCATAGAGAAGAAGTTTCGGAACAGTGGAATGACGCAACCAGGAACTGTATCTGTTGATGACATCAGCCACATCGCCCGGTCTGACTGATAAAGAGGTAATAGTATTCGGCCCCGTTCCTTCAAGCCAGACTTTTTTTCTCACTTTTTTATCACGCCATGGTGCCTGATATATTTCTATTTCTTTTTGAGAAGGTTTTCTTACCATACCCATGGTAAGCATATCCTTTACAGCCTGTTCACCTTTATTTACAATGGCATATTCGGCTATTTTCTTTATACGGAGAAGCCTCATAATTATACGGGCAGAGAGAGGCATCTGTTTAAAAATCATATCTGCAGGCATAAAAAAACCTTCAAACATGACAATCCCCCTGATATTACCTTCATTATGCGCGGCATAATTCAAACCGACTATGAGTCCTAGATCCATACCGACAAGGATAATATTATTCAGATTTAAAGCTTCAAAGGTATTTTTCAGAAATTCCGTATAAGTTTCCGGATTATAGTCTATATCCAGAGGCTTATCACTTTTACCTGAGCCTATAAGATCAACGGCAACAGTTCTTCCGCACGGAGAAATATGTGGGATGACATTTCTCCATAAATAAGCATGAACAGGTATTCCATGAAGAAGTACTACAGAAGGTTCACCGGTACCTGCTTCCACATAATGTATCTTTAAATTATTAACTGTCACATATCTGGATTCATAAGGAAAATCCGATGATATAATCTGACTTTTATTCATTTTTATTTTTCTCATTTTTCTCAGATCTATTTTCGAATAACACTGTTATCAGATGAATAATACCGGTATATTTAAGGTCAGGATCAACATACTGATGTAATACATAAAAAAGAAAATAATAAAATCTCGCCGATGCCCATATAAGCAGGAGACACAATATAAAGACAGAAAACTTCGGACATTCCGTTATTATCAGTACAACAGACAATAAAATAATTAAAAAGAAGAAAAATCCTTTTAACACAATTAATTTCTTTGATTTCAAGTCTCCCATAAAAATTCTCCTTATATGTTATTCTATGGAGAGTATTTTACTGCGGTGAGCACAGATAATACATATACGCTTTTCGTGACGCGTAACGCGTAACGCGTGACGTAAGTAAAACTTTTATTAAATGTTTATTACCGCTTCAAATAAGTTAGTACCCATATTAAAACCTGTCCCTGGCCGGACTCTTCCGGAAAATATATGATCCTGTTGCGTGACAAACTGGTTTTTTAGACGTTTAATATTTTGCATCTATATAATTTATAACTCTCTTTTAATACGGCATATCTTTTCCTCCAGAGCCCGGCCAGGGACAGGAGCGTGTTCCATATTTTTGGGTACCAATTTACCTGTTACGATACTTAGGGTTTGTCAGGAAATAACTACATCATAGTTACAGTTTGTATCGTGACGCGTAACGCGTGACGCGTGACGCGAGGATAATAGCCGTTCTAATAATTTGACAGGGTTATTTCTTTACAGTCCCTTATGCTCAGGTCAATAGTTTATCCCGGACAGTCATGAAAATTTCAGACTGACTTCTCCAGTATTTCCGTAAGAATTTTACGGAGTTTTTCCCTGTCTTCACCGGTAAGTTTTACCGGGCCTTTAGTCCTCTCCCCTGCTCTTCTCAATTTTGCGTCTCTGTGTCTTTTTGCAAGCATATAATCCATTTTATCAGGTTCGTAAACAACGCCTCTCGGAGAAACGGCATAAGCCTGTTTACTCAGTATGAGAGATGCAAGTCCCCAGTCTCCCGTAATTACAATATCTCCTTTTTCCGTCATGTTAAAAATCTTCATATCGGCAGCCTGGCTTATATTATCTACAACGATAAGGCTTACATGTTCATGGTCTTCTTTATAAAAATGAGAAACACTTAACACTATAACAACAGACACTTTATATTTTGCTGCAAGTTCTATGACAACTTCTTTAAAGGGAGAAGAATCTCCGTCGATTATAATCTTCATTTCGGAGGCCTTATCAGAACTATAGGAGTCTGTTCGTCTGCATTGCCCTGGGGGTTATGCTTCAGAGCTTTCACTATAATTTCTCTGTCTTTCAGAGTGCAACCGAGTACATCCACTTTACCGAGATCATTTGCATCTACCACCGTGGCATCAAGGCCTGTTTTTGCTTTTATTTCTTCGGAAACCTTCTGAGGATCTTTCGGGCCGAGAACTACATATTTATCAAAAGGCGGCATAGTGCCTGGCGGGTCATCTATAGTCGCTGCAGGTCTTCCTGCAAGCCTGTAAAAATCTCCCTTTCTCCCTATAAATTTACCGAGAGAACCGGCTGTAAATGAAATAAGTATACGCCACAGTCCCACTTCTCTTATAGCCATTTCAAGGCTGTAAGGAGAAGAGAGACTTGCATCCTGCTGAAAAAACCGGTTCAGTCTTGTAGCCCAGTATCCCGGTTTTATTGTTTCAATATAAACAGCCCTTCCCTGAAGTATGGCTATGACACTTTCTGCTATGGCAACTATATCACCTTCCTGAGAGAGAGGTATAACATATTTATTCAATACATCCATCAAGGCATCTGTTTCTCTCAGTATATGAGTTTTTACCGGTATGGTTTTTATCGATTCATCTACAGGCTTTCTCGGAGAAACAGGCGGAATTTCTTCCTTTACTACCGGCACTTCACCTGATACAACCTCCAGGTCTTCAGGTTTTATAAGGAATTCTTTTCGTTCATGTATTAAAGGATTTCTTCCGTAATATTTATAATACAACTCGAAATACATTTCTTCAGGCACTTCGTTTCTATATACAGCTTTACCGTCTTTATGTTTTATGCTGACAGAACCTTTAAGGACTACTTTTTTTCCCGGTTTTACAAGGAAGGCTTCCCAGTAATTGTCATGATATACGGGAAGTTCGGGATTTATAATCTGTGATCTTATAATAAAATCATTATATTTATTTCCTTCAGGTTCCAGACGGAAGAGACCGTCTATTACTATGGCCTGCTGTTTCCCCCGGTTTTCAAAAGGAACTGTAAAGGTGAGTAAAATTTCATTTTCGGCAAGTCTGAGCTGCTTTTCTTTTATATCATTCACCTTCAGATCGCAATCGCCCATTTTTTTACACATAGATTCAAAAATTATATATAGAACAAATAAAAGACATAATGTCAGTAAAATATAAATCATAGTTTTTTCTCCTTTTTTTAACGTGACGCGTAACGCGTGACGCGTGACGGGTGGTTCGTGATGCGTGATGCGTGAGGCGTAATGCGTATTAATCCCGGGCGTTTAAATAAACGCCCCCTTCACTTTTCACGGCTCACGACTCACGACTCACTGCTCACTGCTCACTGCTCACTGCTCACTATTCACTGTTCACTTTCTCTCCACCTTGCTCTTTTTATGCCTGTGTCCGTCCAGTGCCAGTTCTACAAGCCTTGTAAGAAGCTCCGGGAAAGAGATTCCCATGGCTCTTGCTGCCTGAGGGAAAAGAGAATTCCTGGTCATACCGGGGATTGTATTTGTTTCAAGAACATATAATTCATTATCCTTTATAATCATATCTGTCCGTGAAAGTCCGGCACATCCCAGGATTTTATGAACCTTTATACCCAGTTCCTGTGCTCTCAGGGTAAGCTCTTCAGAGATCCTTGCAGGTGTAATTTCCCGGGTACTCCCGTTGTATTTCACATCATAATCAAAAAAAACGGCACTGTCGGGAGGTATTATTTCTACCAGAGGCAAAGCGGAAGGTTCTTCCCCGGCAAAAGCTCCCAGAACGGGACAGGTTATTTCCGTACCCTTTATATATTCTTCCACAATTACTCTGTTATCATAATCAAGAGCGAGAAGCATTTTCTCTTTCAATTCATCCTTTGATTTTACAATGAACGTTCCCACACTGGAACCCAGATTTGAAGGTTTTACAACACAGGGATAAGACAGATTCATTTCTATATTATTAATTAACTTATCAGAATTTTTCTGCCATTCCCAGTAATCACATGTCACAAAACCGGGTGTTTTTATATTATTATATATATAAACTTCTTTGCATTTCGCTTTATCCATGGCAAGAGCACTGGCAAGAACGCCTGATCCCGTATAGGGTATATTCATCATTTCAAGTAATCCCTGGACTGTGCCGTCTTCTCCGAAGGGGCCGTGGAGTGCCAGAAATACGACATCGATTTTTTTCTCTTCACCGCCTTTAAGCTGTTCTATATTACTGTTTGAAAGAACAGGCCAGTTTTCTTCCGTAATATTTACCATATGAGAGCCTTTACTGTCAATTATTGAAAATACACCTTCTCTCACATCAAGTTCTTTTCCTTCTGAAACATACCCGCCCGGTATAAGCCATTCGCCGTTCTTTTTAATCTTTACAGGTTTTACGTTATATTTATTCTTATCCAGAGCATTTACAACTTCTTCTCCTGATTTAAGAGAAATTTCATGTTCTGCCGTTTTACCTCCCATGAGGACTGCTACATTAAGTTTCATAAAAAATCCACCTTTCTGTTTCACGTGAAACATTTGCATCGTGACTCGTAATGCGTGATGCGTAAGCTAAAAATTCATCTGAAATTTTTAACTTTTATCTTTTTTTTATTTCCATAAACGAGTATAACACTTGACATGGCTCTGGATGTGTAGGTTAAATATTTACCTTTATAGTAAAGTGCGGAACTGGTTCCGCCATCAAGATTTACCGCGTAAAGACAACCGAGATCCTTCATAATATATGCAAGGGTTCTTAAAAATACCTTGCTTTCAACCGTTACAAGTAAGAGTTTATTATATGCAGTTATGCCAATGGCACTTCTTCTGTTCTGACTGTATACAGCAGGGTCCTGAAACCCTTCATCTGCAGGGTTAAGAATAACATCTCCTTCCGTAACGAGCGTTGGGCCGGAACATATAACACTTTCAAAAGGAGACCAGTCAATTCTGCTTCCCTGCTGTCCGCTTACATGGTGAAAGGTAACCTGGTTTTCTTTATCCACACAGACTGCCGTGCCTATATATCCGTTATTCACCAGTTTCCCTCCTATCACAATGGTTCCTACCGGTTTATAAGTAACCGTATCAAAAAAAGTGCCGTTAATAGCTGCAGTCGGCTTATAATAATTTATAAAATTACTGAAACTTCTGGCAGGATAATAACGCTGAGAATCTGAAAAACCTCTTACTACGGCAGGAGTTACCTTTATATCGGCAGAGTTGAGGTTTACCTGAACTATATGAACATAAACACCTCTGACCTTCTGTCCGTTATATGACACGGCATCTCCCTCTTTACCGTAACAGAAGGTCATTGTAGAGAATGATAAAAATATATAAAGACCTATAATTCTTATAAAAAAAGACATTTTCTTGCACCTTAATTAAAAACGTGAAAAGCGAAAAGGATAAATGTGTCATTTTTTCGCATCTCACGTCTCACATAATTATTATATTCAGTTTCACAACCTGGAAATTAAATGCTTCGTAACGCGTGACGCGTGACGCGTGACGCGAAGAATGCCTGTAATTTGTTATGAAGTACATTATAATTTCTTTAAAAAAAGAAAAAATCCTTTTAAGGAAATATGAGGAAGGAATAAAATATATAAAATAGAA
>JBEHWO010000344.1:0-7291 GCA_040217695.1 Vulcanimicrobiota bacterium
ATGAAAAAACTCCTGGAAATACTGGACATAGCAAGAAATATTCCTGACAGCGAATATAAAGTGAAGAAAGATGAATTACTTGCAAAGGTGTCAGAGAGAATGAGTAAAGGAAATATGTCGTGGAGTGAAATAGAGGCAAAAATAAGTAAGGTCAGTGAAATACTTGATAAAACCAGAACTCTGAAACAGGAAGAATTTGAAACACAGAAAGACACTATATGTTCGGAACTGGTTTCTATAGTGATGGGAAGTAAAAAACAAAATTCAGGCAGAATTATCAGATTGATATTAAATCCCGATCTCCTGCCGGTTCTGGAAAAAAGAATTTAAAGCCGTGATGCGTAATAGGTGATGCGAGAAAGATAACCTGTAGAAAAATGCCCTGATTTTCAGGGCGTTTTTCATTTTCATAGAAGGTATTTATCATTTTTTCAGAGAATTATTTATGGTGAACAGTGAGTAACGAGTAGTGAGTGTATTACTGAGGTGAGCATAAATAATACATTATATACTCTCGTGACGCGTAACGCGTGACGGGAGGAAACATTTTATTACATGCTTATGGTCAGGTCAGTAGGAATGAAAATTAAATAAATGTCTCAAATATATTAAATCGTGACGCGTAACGCGTAACGCGTGACGCGAGGAAAGAGACTATTAATAAATTTCCATTCCTAAATACGTGTCATGTCTCACGCATCAAGCTTCATGATGGGAGTCTGAAATGTTGTTCTTACCTCTGTACAGTTTACTGGAAAACAGATATTTTATAAAGCAAATACTTGGTAAAGGCGGTATGGGTGCAGTATATCTTGCCGAAGACAGAAGACTGGGAGACAGGGCAGTAGCAATAAAAGAAATTATTCTGCAATTTACCGGTGAAGAAGATAAGGAAAAAGCACTCGTACAGTTCAGAACAGAAGCTACAATGCTTGCAAAACTGGATCACAGAAATTTACCCAAAGTCATAGATTATTTTGAATATAATGGTAAAGAATATCTGGTTATGGAATATATTAACGGGAAAACCCTTAAAGAATATATTGAAGAAAAAAACTCACCATGTACGGAAGAAGAAGTGATAAACTGGACAGTTGAAATATGTTCGGCTCTGGACTATCTTCACAGTCAGAATCCTCCTGTAGTATTCAGAGATTTAAAGCCCCAGAATATAATGATTAATAATTCGGGGCAACTCAAATTAATAGATTTTGGCATAGCAAAAATATTTACCCCCTGTGAAGAAACAAATACAATTATCCATGCCAGAGGCACCATGGGTTTCTGTCCTCCCGAACAGTGCAGTCTAAAGGGTAATACAGATCCGAGATGTGATATATTTTCTCTCGGTGCAACCGTACATTATCTCCTTACAAACAGAAATCCTTCCACCCTTCCCTTTGTATTCCCTCCTCTCAGGGAATTAATACCTGACGGATCGGAAGAAATGGAAAAAATCCTCATAAAAGCATTGCAACTGGATTGTGATAATAGATATCAACATATAAAAGAATTCATGAATGATCTTAATAAAATTGTTTCCAGAAAGAAAAAAGAAGGCACTGTTGAAGGATGGGTGGGCAAATGGTGGTGGGTGCTGGCTATAAGCACCGCCTCTTACTGTGCAGGACTTATAGGCCTGAGATCACTGTTACACTATATAAAACCGTTTCTATCTTACTTATTCAAACCTGTAAGTTTTATCATTTTATTTATTTATCTCTTTATACCAATAGGAATTTTGATTTTTTATTTACATAAAGATAAAAGGGGTAAGAGTGAAGAGCGTGATGCGTGATGGGTGATGCGTAATGCGTATTTTTACCATATACCGGGCGAACACAGTTCGCCACTTACTTTTTCCTTCTCACTTCTCACCATTCACTTCTCACTTTTCACTTTTCACTTTTCACTTCTCACGACTCACGACTTTCCTCCAGTAAAACTTTTACAGCTTCAGTAAGTTCAGAAATCTCCACAGGTTTTAACAGAAATTTCTTTATACCTGCCTGAAGGACTGTTTTTCCGGTGATCTCTTCGTTAAAACCTGTGCATAAAATTACAGGTAAATCCGGTCTCATGGCCAGCATTTCTTTTGCCATATTAAAACCTGTAAGATCGGGCATTGTATGGTCTGTTATGACTATATCAAATACAGAGGGATCGTGGTTGAACACTTCAAGGGCTTTTTTACTATCTGTAAAGGAAACAACACTGTATCCGGCACGTTTCAGAATTGTGTTCCATAAATTAACAATACCTTCTTCATCATCAACAAAAAGAATATTCCCTGAACCTTTAGATATTCCGGTATTTTTTTTCTCTTCCACAACAGAGCCATCCCTGATTCCGGGAAGAAAAACCTGAAAAATACTGCCTTTACCCGGTTCACTCGAAACAAGTATGGTGCCGCCGTAATTCTTCACTATTCCATGAACTATGGACAGCCCCATACCTGTTCCTTCGCCATGAGGTTTTGTAGTAAAAAACGGCTCAAAAATTTTATCTATAATATCCCTGGTCATTCCATGTCCTGTGTCTGTTACAGTCAGTCTTATATAAGGCCCCGGAGAAAGATCATCATAGGCCGACATATTTTCTGATGTAATATCAAATCCTGAAATATCTACGGTTACAGTACCTCCTTTTTCTCTCATAGAGTGGGCACTATTGGTACAGAGATTCATGAATATTTGGTGAATATGAGTCTCATCTGCAAAAACAGTCATAGCATTTCCTTCTGTTTTTACTTTTATTTCTATTGTTGCCGGTAATGTTGCTCTGAGCAGTCTTAAAGATTCTTCTATGACAGAAGAAATATTTATTACTCTCTTCTTTTCCTCTGTATATCTGCTGAAGGTAAGAATCTGTTTTACAAGCTCCCTGGCACGTATGCTTGATTTGAGGATCTCCTGAAGGTTTGCAGAGAAGGGATTATTTTCATCTTCCATAAGAATAAGTTCGGTATTCCCGATAATAGACATAAGAATATTATTAAAATCATGGGCTATTCCCCCTGCCAGTCTGCCTATAGCTTCCATTTTATGAGACTGAATGAGTTTTCTTTCCAGAATTTTACGTTCCGTAATATCTGTAGTTATTCCGCATATGGAAACAGGTTTTCCTTCTGTATTACAGATAGGGAATTTTATAGATATATAGGTGTGAAGTCCGTCAGGGAGTTCCAAACATTCTTCAAATTCTAAAGGACAGGCACTGTCTAAAACCTTTTTATCGTTTTCTCTAAAACTTCTGGCTTCTTCTTCCGGGAAGAGACCACTGTCTTCCATGCCTATGATCTGACCTTCGGTAAGACTAAAAAGGGATTCAAATTTTTTATTAACAAAAATATATCTTCCCATGACATCTTTAAGGTAAATAAGTGCTGAAGAATTATCCATTATGGATTTAAATCTATCCTGACTTTCTCTTAATTCTTTTGTTCTTCTCTCAACCTGTTTTTTTAAAGTCCATGACCAGAAAAGAGACAGTAAGAAAAGGCATAAAAAGATAAAAATGCCTGTTACGGTATAAAAGATTACCTCTCTTATGGATATACGTTCCGGTTCCAGAACACCGAACCATTTATCATATATTTCTTCATATCTGCCTGTATGTTCGAGAATTTTCAAACCTTCATTCAATGCTGCGAGAAGTTCTTCATTACCTGTGGAAACAGCAAAACAGTACTTCTGTGATGCAAGAGGTTTGCCTACTGTAATTATATTTTTAAGTCCCAGTTTTTTTACAAAATACAATCCCTGTAATTTACCGAGGAGTGCACAGTCATATTTGCCTGATGAAAGCAACCTCAAGGCCCCGGCCGGTGTTTCTTCTTTAATTATGGATGGGGAAATCTTATTGGATATTACAAAATCATCCATAATATCTCCTTCCTGAACTATGATATCTTTATTATAAAGATCATCCAGCGATTTAACCTGACTGTCTTTACGCACGAAGATAGAATGATGAACAATGGTATGAGGACTGGAAAACTCTACAAATTTCTCTCTTTCCTGGGAATGATACATGCCGAGGAGAAGATCAATTTTTCCTTTTTCAAGATCCCTTCTTACATCTTTCCAGGGGCCAAGTTTCAGCTCATAATTAATACCCATTACATCTGCTATGGCGCAGAATAATTCCACATTGTACCCTGAAGGTCTGCCGTCCAGAAATTCATAGGGAGGATAATCATAGTCTCCAGATACAATTATTTTTTTATTAATACCATAGTTTTTATCAGAAGAAAAAGCCAAAAAAACAGGAATAAACAGGCAAATTAATAAAATTTTTTTCATAATTTTATAACCTGATAAAAAATTCTTTATATATATTATAGTCAGCTTCATAACTATCTATACTAGGAATCTCGTAATGCGTAATGCGTAATGGGCAGGGATTAAATCCGTTACGTGTTACGCATTACGAGATCAGATATGTATTATTTATGCTCCTCACAGTAATTATTACCAACAACCATAACTGATTCGGTCACAACGAACCATAAGAATTTGTTCCTCCCGTCACGCGTTACGCATTACGCGTTACGATTCTCATATAAAGTATATCATTTATAAGAAGGATTTACAAAACAAATTATTGACGTTATAATTTAACGTAGTAATTATAATTCATATATTCAGGCCGCAGGATCGTAGCGTGGCACGTCATGAGTCATGCGTCACGGTTTTAAGAAAGGGGAAAAAAACAATGTTCGGACAGATAAAGAATTTTTTTAATCCCGATGGGAAAAAGGCCGGTTCTTCTTCTAAAAAATCTAAAAAATCCGGGAAAAAAAAGCCGGAAAAAAAGGAAAAAAGAGTAGAAACATTTAAATTTCCCGGAGAAGGAAAAAGTGAACAGGACATCAGGTTATTTATGTTAAATACCTTTCTCATGACTCCCCATGGACAGTTAGACACAGTCAAATCACTTCATCAGGAAATGGTAAAAAATGATCCTGTTTTTTACGGACATCTTGCCTCATGGTATAATCAAAAGGGAGAAGTAAGGGATCATAAAGAAGTTTTTACGGCTCATCTTCTTACAAGCAGTGATGATATGCACAGACAGGCAGGCTGTGCTCTTCTGGAAAAATTTCCTCCCTATCAGGTTTCACGAATTATGGATTACTGCAAGATAAGCCTGAAAAAATTTCCACAGGTTGCAAGAACTGCGGTAATTCAATATCTCAGAAAGAGAGAAAAAGATACTGACTGGTTCGATTCTTCTGTAATAAGAGGAAGAAAGGTAATGAAACATCTCTATGCATCATTGCGTATAAAACCTTCCGAAAGAGCGCAGCAGATACTTTTTGAGAACAACCCTCCCGAAGACAGTTCACTTTATTCATTGAAATTGCTTGCTAAAGAAGAAGAGCCTGCAAAACAGGCAAAGATAGTTTTCGACCATAAAATTCCCTATCCTGTGGCAGTGGGAGCAATAAAAAAAATAACTCCTTCTCTTATGATTGCACTTATTAATAATATGTCGCCTCAGGAACTTATAAATAACATGGCATCATTAAAAAAAAGAGGAGCTTTTGAAAATCCTGAGATAAAATCTATAATAGAAGAAAAACTGGGAGAAGCAGGGAAAGACAAAAGGGTTTCTACAATGAAAGCCAGGGTTGCCTCAAAAGTAGCAGGTCTTTCACAGGAACTTACAGATAATCTGGAACAGGTGGCACTTGAAAAGGCAAAGGAAAAGGGAACAATAAAAAATCCTGCCGCCATATTTGTAGACAAATCAGGCAGTATGGATATAGCAATAGAGGTAGGGAAAGCAGTTGCTACCATGTGTTCCGCCATAGCAGAAAATGATCTTTTTGTATATGCCTTCGACAACATGGCTTTCCCCGTTACGGCAAAAGGGAAAGATATGGCTGCATGGGAAAAGGCATTCAGTGTCATAAAAGCAGGAGGTTCAACCAGTATAGGAGTGGCCCTCGAAATAATGAGAAGGAAAAAAGAAAGGGTTGAACATATTATTATTATTACAGATGAAGACGAAAATGCAACTCCTTTATTTGCTGAAACATACAAAAAATACAGTGAAGAACTTTTTACATATCCTGCAATATTGATTGTAAAGGTGGGTCATGCCATAAATAAACTGGAAAAGGAACTGGACAGCAAAGGCATAGAGTATGTAACATATAATTTCAAAGGAGATTACTATTCCCTGCCAAATCTCATACCTCTCATAAATCAGCCTACCAGACTGGATTTATTGATGGAGATTATGTCCACACCTCTTCCTGTAAGGGAGGTTGCCTGATGACCGATTTTACATCTGAAAAATGTCCCAACTGCGGTGCCGGTGAAGTAGATTTCAATCTCACATGTAATTACTGTGGCAGTAAACTGAAGAGAAAAGAGGAACACCTTGTTATAGCATCTATTGGTTACAGATGCCCCACATGTCACAGTGATAACCTGGAAAAAAGTGATTTCTGCCAGCAATGCGGTACAAGGATAAAGAAAAAATGTCCTTTCTGTCTCACCATGCACCATATAAGCGCTATGTTCTGTACAAAATCAGGGTATAATATAAAAGAGTGGGAAGAGAAAAAAAGACTGGCAGAAGAGAGAAAGCCCCGGGAGAAAGTAAAAAAGCCAAAAGTTGACGTAAGAAAAATTCTGGAGAAGACTATAGAGAAAGAAGTCAAGGGGTGAAGAGTGAAAGGGATGATTACCGGTGACGCGTCACGCATCACGCATTACGCATCACGCATTACGATTATAAAAAGGAGTAATAAATTATGAAAACATTAAAAACAATAGCTTTAATATCTCTGGTAGTATTGATGATTTTTACAGGATGTAACGGTCAGGAGCGTTCAGATAAAACACCGGGCAGTCAGGAAACACCTTCTACAGTGGCAGCAGAAACTCCGCAGGATAAAACTCCTGATACACAGGAAACACCGGTAAAGGAAAAAACTGTTGCATCAACGCCACAGGAAGAAGAGGATACACAGAAAAAAGATACTTCTTCAGAAGAAAAGGGGAAACTTTTATTCGAGATGAAAACATCAAAAGGAATTATGAAAGGTGAACTTTATCCTGATGTTGCCCCGAATACTGTACTCAGTTTTGTAACCCTGAGTAATAAGAAATTCTATAACGGACTGACTTTCCACAGAGTAGAACCGAATTTTGTAATTCAGGGAGGAGATCCTGAAGGTACAGGAGCAGGTGGCCCGGGCTATACAATTCCTGCAGAATTTAATGACATAAAACATGAAGAAGGTATACTCTCCATGGCCAGAGCAATGGACCCC
>JBEHWO010000345.1:0-7238 GCA_040217695.1 Vulcanimicrobiota bacterium
TTACGCGTTACGATTCTCATATAAATCCCAGGAATCCCTGTCTGAAATCCCTGTCAAAATTTCACCCTTATTCTTGTCATTAATTTATTTGCATGATAATCATTATTACCTGCAATATCAGGAACTTTATCATAGACATCATAGGGAGTACTGGCAGAATAGTCATAGAATTTATAATCTATCTGAAAATCAGCATTGTCACTAAATTTATACATGACTCCACAGCCTGGAATCACCTGAGACCAGTTCACGTCTTTGCCGGATTCGTTTGTACCGTTTGCTTTAATATATTCAATAAATCCCTGGGCACTGAATTTCTCCGTAATATCATAGGTAATTCCTGCATTGGCAATATAATAGGCCAGATCTACTTTATATTCCTTTGTCTCATAATCACGACTGAATTTATGATAATTAAAATATCCCCATGTATGAAAACTACCGGCAGAGTATTTGCCTCCTGCATCTACATTATATTCTTTCCCTTTTACAGGATCCGCTTCCGTAAAGAAATGATCCATATTACCGTAAATATTGATGCCTGTCGTATCAGCTACAGGAACACCTGTGAGAAAATTGTATTTTTGAAAAGAGTCTTCATTATTTGTAATATTAGTAGCCACTACCTGTTGTAAATAGGTAAAATCTGTAAATATTATACCGCTGTCTTTTTCTCCGAATTTCCAGTCTATTCCGAGGTCTATACCGGTTCTGTTCGGTCTGAGCCTGGAAAATCTCCTGGCGTTACATGCAAAGCTTCCTGTTTTCCATCCCCAGCCTTCATGATGGCTGTCATTATATATTTTATCCCAGTGTTCGCGATAACCGAAAGGATCATAATTGGCAGAAACTCTTATGTATTCTCCGGAGAAACTGAAAGGCGAAAGTTTTACTTTTGCGCCTATATTCAGAAATGTTCCTGTATGTCTGCCTTTATTATCCGTTAAATTATAATCAAAACCTGTCTGATTGAATTCTCCGTAGATTTTTATCTTATCTTCAGGCCATCTGTAATAGCCTTTAAATCCGTAATAAATTAGATCCTTTGGCGGAGCAGTGAGATTTTTATCTGTTCCAAGAGAAGGATTTGAAGCATAGTCTTCATAAAGTCTCAGAAAAGCTCCTTCTATATGAGCCGAGCCGTCAAGAAAATCATGGCCTGCCCAGAAGCCCTGTAGATAATTGTCATACTGGGCCGGAGCTGCCTGGCCGTAACTGAAGAGTCTGTAAGTGCCGGCTCCGTTATTATAGGGATTGGCCAGTTCATATCTGAATTTTGATGGTATACCTGTTGTGTCAGATGATCTCAGAACATTTATATTTCTTGCCATAAATACTTCCAGATCTACTTTTTTATAGAGGGAACCGCATAAATCTATGCCGTTCATCGGCATAAGATCTTTTCCTCCGTAACTTATATTATTTCTTAAGCCGTAAAAAAGATTTCTGGATAATTTTTTTACATTATAATCGCCGAATTTTCCTGTAATATCCCAGTCTCCGTCCGTATCGAACCATAGAGTTGACATATCTGCCTGAAACTTATTGATTGTTACTATTTGTCCCATTGAATCATAGGAAGGAACGAGACCCCACTGACATATAACACCCTGATCTCCGAAGGCACTGTAAGCGGAAAAATCTCCTCCTGCTTTCACTTTTTCTGCAATTTTTGCCGTAACTGTAAGGTTCAGTTGAGACATAATGGCATTACCTGAAAAAAGACCATTCCCGCCATTAGGGCCGCTGAAGCGATCTCTGTCAGGTATAATTTCCGGCCACGGTGTGGGATTTTGCGAAGGAGGAAAGGGATTACCGAAACTTGCCGTATTTAGTCTGTCAGGAGCATACCCTATTGCTACTGCAGTTGTATTAAAATTTCCGCTTACTTTTACTCTCTCAAGCTCCTGCACCCTTGATGTTATTTTTCCTATGGATTCTTCTATACTGGACACCCTTAATCCGAGTGAGTCCAGTTCCTTATGAAATTCTTCAGTCAATTTATTTATTGTTTCAAGGTCATTTTTTGTCGCATAAACGGATAGATCCGGCATTTGCGGAATAGAAGCTTCTAACTGTTCTATACGGGCAATTATTCTTGCTACTGCCATGGCCATTTCATATCTTGTTACAGGTCTGTCACCCTTGAAATAACCATCGGGATAACCTTCTACAAGTCCTTTCTCCTGAAGCATTTCTACTGCATCATAGGCCCAGTGATCGTTAGGTATGTCATTGAACGGATTGGCTGCCAGAGGAAGAGCTAAGCTTAAACACAGTAATATAGTTAAAGGGAATATAATTTTATACATTTCTATAACCTCCTTAATAATGATCTCTTATTGACCCGAGGATAAGCATGTAATAAAATCATTCCCACCACCATGCATTACGCATCACGAGAGCAGTTACATATTATTTATGCTCACCTCAATAAATATTAATTAGACATATGCCTTTTAAAACCTTTTTTATAGTAATCTCTTAAAAAAAATATATATAGTTATTATTAATTTTTTTTATAATTTCGTCGATAACTTATTCAGCTAAAGAAACTTGTTGATTGATTAAAGGAAGGGGAGAACTCTATGGTAAAAAATATTAAAGTCAGTTATAAAATCATTATCTGCTTCATAATTTTGAATGTGATTTTATTCATCATTGGTTATATCGGTTGCAGGGATATGTCCAGAATCAATAAAAGTTCCATGGATTTATATGAGCACAGGACTGTACCTATAAGAGAATCTGTAGAAATAGTTCAGGCTTTTTTGAGAATTCGTATTAATCTGAGAGACATGATAAGACTCAGCGGCGATTCCGTGACAAGGGAGAAAAAGGAAAAAAGGATAAATGAACTCTATGAAACAGTAAAACGCAGCATGGATGTCTATGAAAAAGCTGTTGTTACAGACGAGGAAAAAAAGGAACTCGCAGAATTCAGAGGAGCTTTTGAGAAATATTATAAATGCGTAGAGGATATGATGGTTCTCTCAAAGGAAAAGAAGATTGGAGAAGCACATGCAATTATGGACGGAACTGCAGATGAAGTAAATGAAGAAGCCCAGGATGCCCTCAGAAAAATGGTGGAGAATAATAAGACCAAAGCTGCAGATATGGCACAGAATAATAAAAATTTAATGGAAAAATCTGTCAATATGATGATATTTTCTGTTATCTTCGGATTTCTTGCAGGTATTATTTTCAGTATTCTATTAATAAAAAATATTTCCGGTATAATTAATAGTTTGTTAAATGAAACAAAACATCTGGCAGCATCTGTCAGAGACGGTAAGCTTAAAGTAAGAGGAGATATTAATAAAATCGATTTCGAATTCAGGCCGATTATAAAAGGAATTAATGAGATTATTGACATTCTGGAAGAGATTATGAGAAATATAACATCCAGTACAACATCTTTTATTTCCGAATCAGATAATCTGAAGTCCATATCCAATATAATGTCTCATAATGCGGATGAGTTGTCAACCCAGGCGAACAGCGCTTCTTCCGGAGCAGAAGAAATATCCAGAAATATAGATAATATAGCTTCAGCCTCGGAGGAACTAAGCACAAATTTAACTGTTGTTGCCACATCTATGGAAGAAATGTCAAAAAGTATTCTGGAAATTGCAAAAAATACCGAGGAATCTAAAGACATTGCAAACAAAGCTTCCAGTATAGTAAGCAAATCAAAAGCAAATACAGAGATTCTCGGAGAGCATGCAAAAGAAATCAGTAAAGTAATAGATTTGATTACCGATATAGCAGAGCAGACAAATCTGCTGGCACTTAATGCAACAATAGAAGCTGCCAGAGCAGGAGAAGCAGGAAAGGGATTTGCTGTAGTTGCAAACGAGGTTAAAGAACTTGCGAAGCAAACAGGCACTTCAGCCAGCAGTACCAGGACAAAGATTGATGCCATTTACGGAAGCATACAGAATACCATGAAATTTATGGATGAAGTATTCAATGTTGTCCAGCAGATTAACGGTATAGCAACAATTATTTCTTCTTCTGTGGAAGAACAGAGTATTACCAGCAGAGAAATCACACAGAATGTAAGTCAGGCCGCTCTGGCCTCCAATGATGTATCGGAAAGTGTCAGCAAGGCATCCAGTACGCTTAAAGATGTAACATATAACGTTGTAGCTGCTTCACAGGCCGCAAATAATACTGCAAACGAAGCAGGTAATACCAAGAAATCTTCGGAACATTTATCTGAACTTTGTAATAATTTAACTAAATTGTTAAGTCATTACAGTGAGTAGTGACCGGTGAGCAGTGAGCAGGGGCGTTTTATTAAACGCCCCTATGTGAAGAGTGACCTGCACGGGATCAGGGTAATGAAATATCTATAATATTTCCTGTATGTTCCTTTACGTCCTGTAGAGACTTTACAGGCATATACACTGTTCCCCCCGCTTCTACAGGCTTTGCTTCTTCCTTTAATATTATTCCCATTTCTTCAACATCTTTTGCGGGAATATATATGTAATTTTTATATATAAAGGATTTTTTATAAAAAGATATGTCATTTACGAATATTGAAGGATAATAAAAATTTATATTTTTATCATGTTTTATCATTTTCAGGGAAAAATCTTTTACGAGGTATTCCAACGGAATAAAAGCCTCTTTGCCTGTAATGGAATATCTGTAAATAATGCCTGCAAAGATTAATTCTTTTTTATTATAGTCATGGATAAAATTTATACCTGTTTCTTCAGAGAAAAAACTGGCTGACATAAGGCCTGTATCATTTATCAATATAATTTTGTTTGCTGCCGGCTTATGATTAAAATAAGTTGAAGCAGTATTTTTTCTGCTATATTTTTCCGATATTAATTCATCTAAAGTAAGATAATTTACTGTCTTTACTTTGAATATTTCCTTGAGTGCTTCCGGTGTTTCTCTGCAGGTATCGTGAAATACCGCCACCCCTCCTTTCAATGATTCATAATTAAATCTGTCTATAATCCAGGATTTTCCTATATTGCGCCAGTCTTCACTGTCTATCTGCCAGAGAATAAGTTCTTTACCCGAATCATAAATGAGTTTTTCTACAGAATCATTATACTCACCCCAGGGAGGCCTGATATATTTAATTTCATAGTCATACCCCAGGGCATTATTTACTGCTTTTTCAGTCATAGCAAGCTCTTTTAAGATTGTATCCGCATTTGATTTTTTCATGTTTATATGATTATATGTATGATTTCCGATATCATGGCCTTCTCTGACAATTCTTTTTATAATCTCCGGATATGCAGTTACATGTTTACCTTTTACAAAAAACGTTGCCTTTATATTATTTTCTCTAAGTATATCCAGTATGGGAGGAGTAATATTCGGATCAGGGCCATCATCGAATGTAAGGGCTATTTTACCGGGAAATGTATCGTAAAAGGAGATGCCATGATGAATTTCAGCCATAGAATTACCGGTGAGGCTTATGATTATTATAATTATACAAAATATATATTTCATAATGCGTGATGCGTGATGCGTGATGCGTAATGCGTGAAGTTCGTCGCTCGCATCACGCATTACACATTACGCATTACGATTCTTTAAAATACCTTGCCGAAACTTCCCCATTGAATAACAAAACGGCCTTTTGTATTAAATTTCTGTACTCTGTTATTCCCCGAGTCTGCTACATAAACATATCGTTCATCAGTTCCCATAGATATGCCGTTTGGGCCTGCAAGTTCTCCCGAATTAATTCCATAGGTTCCCCATGTGGATATTTTTTTACCTTCAGGAGATAATTTTATCACACACGATTTACCCAAATCCGTAACAAAAACATTTCCTCTGCTGTCTATTGTTATATCTACAGGGGATAAAAAGAGATTTTTATCGGAACCTTCTCCGCCCCAGCTTGCCTGATGCTGGCCTTCACTGTTAAATTTTATCACCCTTCCGTTTCCTGCATCACATACATAAATATTCCTGTATTTATCTACCGTAACGCCGCGGGGGGCTGAAAATTGACCTATTCCTCTGCCTTTTACACCCCATACACTTATAAGTTTTCCTTCGGAATTAAATTTTTGGACCCTGTTATTTTCCGTATCTACTACTGTTACTTCTCCTTCTTTATCAACAGTTATACCCTGCGGAAATCTGAAATCTCCGGCACTTTTTCCTGATTTGCCCCATGTAAGCATAAAAGTGCCGTCATGTTTGAATTTCTGTATTCTGTGATTATTTGTATCTGTAACATAAAGGTTTTTATTTTTATCGGCAGCAATATGAGAAGGTCTGTCAAAACAGCCTTCCCCTGTGCCCTGTTCACCCCACTGCATAATAAATTTGCCTGTATCGCTGAATTTCTGTATTCTGCCATTACCGCAATCTACAACATATATATTACCGCTTCCCACTACTTCTATTCCTACGGGATTATTGAATAATCCTCCGCCGCGATTACTGTAGTTATAAGCCAGACATGCAAGTGTCATAGATATAATAAGTGCAGAAATCACCATTACTATGAAATAACTTTTCATAAAAATTATCCCTCCTTTTTAGTCGGTAAAATCTGAAGAACTATCATATATGGGTCTGTGTGAAGATTTATCTTCAGGAACCGGATCGTGTGAACAGGTTGCAATGACATTACTCAGTATATCATATATATCTGTAATATATCGTATGTTTTTACCGGTAATTAATGTTTCCATAGAATAATCGGTCATTATGTTGAGCTTATAAATCGGATAGGTTATAAATGGAGTTATTATTGATATATAGATAAGTAAAAGAAATATATGTCCATATGCTTTCATAAATTTTTGATCGTAAACGGAAGAAGTATATAAATTATAGGCTATTGCAAGACATATAATTACCGTACATATTTCAATCGGTATAAGCCTTACTTTTATAATCTCAATATTTGCAGATGAAATATTCTTGAATGAAAATACTCTGCCTGGTATTGTAACTCTGTCTGTAGATATTAATATATTATCATCGTGATGTAATATTTTTTCCATAACCTTCACCTGGCTTCTCTAAAGATTAGAGACTGTAAGAAAATAACCCCGGTACATTTTATCAGAAAAGTTATTATCTTCGCGTCACGCGTTACGCATTACGCGTCACGATATAGAGTGTAAATATGATAAGTTTATTTCTCGACAATCCATTCATGGTCGGTCAATCCGGTTTTATTTATTATCCTTAAAACCAAGGGATGATAACACTCTGGAAATGCCTGTTTTTTT
>JBEHWO010000346.1:0-7227 GCA_040217695.1 Vulcanimicrobiota bacterium
GTCTGTTTTCCTTTATAATGTTTTTCGCCAATTTTATGATTTTCTTTGCTTGAACAACGTTATTTTTTTCCCTCAAAACAAATTCTTTTGCCCTTAAGCCTTTATTGTGCAAATCTTCCGGAGATTTTGATAAAATTCTACATAGACTGTCTTTAATTCCATCTTCGCTTTCATCTTCAATAACATACACATACTCAGCGTATTCTCCAGGCATACCTGGCAGATTTGTTGTTAAAACAGGTGTTCCAGAAACCATATATTCCATATTCTTCGACGGAAACGAATATTTAGTATATTCTTCATTGGTTGGACGGGGATTAATAAGCAAAGTTGATTTCAACTGTTCATTTACAACAATCTCATTACTAACATATCCAAAAAATTTAATGTTTTTATTTTGGGATACAATATCCTTAAGCTCATTCTCGTAAGAGCCACCACCATATATATGTAGCTCAGTATTCGGTAAATTAGCCTTAATAAATCCTTTAACTAAGATTTCCAAACCATAAATTTTTAGAAGGCCACCGGCATAATGACATACTTTTCTTTCATATTTATTATTTAAATAATTGTCTCGACCAGTCATGCGATGATCTACTTGACCCTCAATAACAATAGATGGTTTATTTTGGCGATTTATAATTGTCCCCATTTGTTCTGTGATAAGTATGAACGCATCGCAACATCTAGAGAAAAACAAATTAACAGTGTTATAAATTTTAAAAAATAAACCCTTTATACCACGGCTATATAATGACCCTACTCTAAAGGTGGGTATATCTGGAGCTATACCTATTACTTTACAGCCTTTAACTTTACTTGAAACTATACACCCTACTAGAGCAGAAAAATTTAAAACATCACAAATAATAACTCGATTTTTTCTATGTTTTAATGTCCATATAATAATATTGAAAAAAACACCAAACATTATACAAAGTTGTCGAATCAAAGATAAATTAATAAATGATACATAAGTAAAATCAATACCTTCATAATGATCATCTTCCAAATTAAAAAATAATTTTTTGGATAGCTTTCGGTTCATTCCCAAAATAGATAAACAAGAAACTTTACAATCGTTTTCCTTTAGCCCAGCAGTAAACAAATAATGCATTTTCTGTGATTCCTGCCCGCTTTTTATTGGATATGATTGCATAATCTTTTTATTAACTTCATTACTGCACAATTCAGACACATATAATATGTCCATTATTTACTCCACATCCTATTGACTATATTTTCGTTTTCACATAATCCAATATAGTAATCCAACGATAACTATTAGGATTAAGAAAATCAATCCGCCATATATTATCCATTGAGCTTTGCGATTATATGCCCTAATGCTATAAATTCTTTTTAATGTATACCAGAGACTCTTTATGAATCCCTTAGTCGACAAAATATCATTAATTGATTCTTTCTGGAATGTATAATCGTCTATATAAAAAATATTCGTCAAATCATCAAGCGATATAAACTCAAATCCCTCAGATTTATGTATGTATTCTAACGCCTTAATGAACTTTTTTTCTTCATTGGGTATTAATACTGGTTGATCGGGATCTTTGCGCCAGTCAAGCATTGAAAAGCTATGAAAAAACAAAGATACTATTATATTTCTTTTATCGCTACAAATTGTTTGCATAATATGTTTATATTCTGAACTATCTATTTGAGCATCCAATTTATCATAACGAATGATTTTACCGAGTTTAAAACTCCTGAACACAATAACCGGGATTTCAATTAAGCCTTTTATCTTTTGTGGTAACGTAATTGCAACTGGTGGTTTGATTCCACACCATTTTTGTCCGAAGAATTGTGAAAAATCGTATTTATATCCTAAATCATCGAGTATATTTAGCGTATCTTGGTTGGCTCCATACTTTCCAGCTCGAAAGGCAAGCGGTTGCTCGCCTGTTATTTCCACATATAAATCAGTGCATTTTTTAATAATTTCGTATTGCTCTTCCTTTGTATATTCCCATAGGAAAAATCTATCTTTATCTGCTATATGATCAGGATGAATATGCACTCCAACATCATGGCCTCTATTACGTATATGACGTATAACGTCAGCAATTCTATCTCTGCCATAGTCCCAAGCTTCTGCTATATCTACAAAAAATAAAACCCTGGCTGAAAACCGATCAGAAATATCCATGATATGATTAATACCACATTCTTTATTATCAGCAGTAATACCCCATATCAGCCGTTTTACGGGGTCTATTCCATCATGTCCTTCTGTATCGACCGTTATAATGACCTGTTTCATATTTCCCTCGTTTTTACCTTAGGCCCATAATGCGATTTAAAAGTATGTCATTGTAATAACTTGTTTTAATTTCGCATCGATGTATTTCGCAGTTCTTAACAATTGACTGGTAATAATTTTTATCTTGGGATAACTTATTTAGAGCATCCGCTAATTCATTTTCATCTGTATGGGAAACGGTTACTCCCACACCCATCTCTTCAACTAATTCAGCAAGATAAGTACCTTTAGCCACAATAATAGGTAAACCACAGTATATAGCTTCATATAATTTATTGGGCAACGCAACTTTAACATTATTTAAATCAGCATCATAGACTGAATAAACACAATCCAGTTTCCCATACAATGTAGATATCTCAGCATCATAATCATATTTACCATAGTATTCAACATAGGGTTCATTTTCACATAACTCTTGAATTTCGTCATCTAAGGCTGCACCGGCAAACAAAATATTTATATTGCATATTGTGGCAACATTCAATAACATTTTCATTTGTTGTTTGTAACGTACTAATCCTATAAATCCTACTGTAAACTTGCCACCCGATTTGTGTTTATATCCTGAATATGCTGATAATTTTGGCATATTAGGAATAAACAGTACTTTTCCTTTTGGCACAAATTTATGAAAATAAACATCATAAAACTTCTCCGAAGTCAAAACCAACAGACCTATTTTTCTACATAATCTTCGTTCCAGAAATATTAATATATTGTGTACCATACTTTCGGAAAATCCATGTGGTTTGTCAACGATCAATCTATGTAAATCAGCAACTTCATATATTATCGTTGTGTTCTTAATTTTGCCCAGTAAAGCTAACCGGGTTATAAATAACATATCAATATTTGCTGCATAAACAACTTCCGGTTTAATTTCCCTTATTTTTTTAATAGCTTTTAAAGCAAATCTTACGGTTGGCAATAAACGCCGTATAGGATCTTTATAGTTACCTTTAACTGGTATCTCAATGTTATTAATATCTTGATGAATTACTTCAAAATTTACCTCATTAGTTCTATTCAAATAAATAAAATAAGTGTCATATTGGCCATTTACCATTTCTATGCGATTGTTAATTAGAGGGTCTGGAGATCCCGAAAAAATAAAAGCAAATTTCATTAATTATTCCTTTTCCCAGTAAACTACTTATTTCTGTGATGATACACTATCCTATTATTACCTTGTGCTTTCTGCTTTTTCCCAGAACGGTCTAGCCTTTCCGGTTAATATATTGTATACTCCGAACCATTGAGCAACTATTGTTACACAATAGTAATAAATCATGTTCAGACTTCCGTTATCTATTTTTGTAACCATTTTAAGTAAAGCCAAAAAATAAAATAATACTTGGCAAGCAAAGGTAACTAGATAAAATCTTGATTGCGTTATTAATAATCCATTAGATACAAATAAAATTAAATGCGAGATCCAAAGTAAATAGCGGCATGTCCTATGGCCAAAGTAAAAGTAGGCAAACCACTTATATTTAAAAATATTTAGTATTCTTATGTCTGGAAGTATATGTTTGATTATTAACCGATTCATTCTAACCTTTCGTCCGAATTCATCTGCAATGTCCTCACTAATCTTCTCATAAGCGACTGCATCGTGATTACATATAGCTCGTTTGCCTTGTAACGCATAAAAAGGGGGCATTGCGCTATCATGACACTGGATGGGGTCAAAATCATAATAATCCTTCGTTCTACACGCATAGATAGCGCCATTTCCTGCTGTTACACTCTGTATTCTTCCTTCGATCTCTCGAGTTGCTAAATCACTATCCCAATAATTGGCCTCTGAACTAGTAATACTATTTGCAGTTTCATTTATAAAGGATAGTTTACCGCAAACGTAGATAATATTATTTGAAGAAAAAGCTGCCATCAATTCTTTAACAGCATTCTTCTCAAACATTGAATTAGCATCAGTCATAACCAAATATTCAGTGGTTACAGTCTTCTGTGCCTCGTTTTGGGCATTTGTTTTACCCTGCCGCTCCTTAGCTTCGAACAGACGTATATGCCTGTCTGGATATTTTTCTTTGAACTCTCTCACAATGCTATTTGTCCTGTCAGTACTATTATCAGAGGCTATTAAAATTTCAATTTTTTCTTGTGGGTAATCAATCGCTAAGATATTATTCAACTTATTTGCTATTACTTTTTCTTCATTATGTGCGACCACCATTACGGTAACTGTAGGCTGATGATCGTAATCCTTATTTAAAGTCTGATTCTTATATAACTTTCCAATGAATCGAATTGAAATAGGATAACCTATCATTCCCCAAATAATTATAAATGCACTTAAGAAAAACAATATTTTTAAAATGTTTATCACTGATACTATCCCTCAAGTTCTATTAATCTTTTGAGCTCTATTTATTTTCATTAGCTTCCTTAGCAGGATTTCCATATACTACGGCTCCTGCCCTTACATCCTTGACGACTACAGCACCCATTCCTACCAAAGCATTATCTCCTATGCATATGCCATTACGGATAACCGAAGTTGCTAACCAACAGTTATCTCCGATCGTCACACTTCCGCCCACCATGGTATGAGCGACTATAAATGCGTTTTTTCCTATCTTTACGTTATGCCCAATATGACAAAGGTTGTCTATTTTACTACCATCACTAATTACCGTATCCTCCATGACTCCTCGGGCAATACAAGTATTCGCACCAATCTCTACATCATCTCCCATGATAACTCTGCCAAAATGCATTACTCTATCTCTCTTTTGATTTTTGTCAGTTAAGAAACCAAAGCCTTCTTCTCCAATTACTGCTCCTGATTGTACTAATGCGTTTTTTCCTATTTTTACATCATTGCCGATTACAACATTGTCATATATTCTGGAGCCTTCTCCTATTTCAGATCGTTCACCGATAACACAGTTATTGCCAATAAAAACATGATCGGCAATTATGGCTGAAGGTGAAATAATATTGTTTTTGCCTATTCCATAATGTTCTTCTTCGCTGAAGAACTCCTTTAATATATAAAAAAATACTCTATGGGGATCTTCGGTTTTAATGCAATTAGAACAATCTTTATACCCCGGGAATTCTTCCGGTGCAACAATTAGTTTCATCGGCTCAAAAATGGTTTCCTTGGCTGCCTTATAATTTTCATTCGATCTTAACCATGTAATAGTGTTGGACTTATATTCATATAAGCTGGAATAACCCAATATAACGTCATTTTCATCCCCGTTAAATGAGTATCTTTCTTCAATTTTATTTAGAAATGATAGGATTTCTGCTATCCGAACGGCTTTGTCCTCCATTATGTAACCCCTGCAAGTTTTCAAATTACATTCTAGTATTTCTAATTAAATTAAAAGCTTCAGCTTGTTTTAGCCCAACTTTCATGCCCGTTGACTGATCCCATACTCTTACATATTCAAGTGATCTGGGATGAGGGTATTCTCTGATTTCGGTTTGATAAACTGAGATTGCTTGATATTTAACCTCCGCAAATGCTTCAATTTCTTCAAAAATATTGGGAATAAATATTTCTTCTGCATTGGAGCCGCACCATTCAGTGGAAGATGGCACCTGATAGCTGAGCAATTTCCTCACACACTGTCCAGGTGTGGGCCTGCAAGCAACTAAAGTTGACTCATATACTAAGCGATGGTCTTTATTAATATCTCCTTTATGATGTGTATAAACAACGTCCGGTTTTACCGTCTTTATAGCTTTCTCAATCACCGCGTTTATTTCAACATGGGGTAAGCTGTCTAATTTCATGTCCGGCAAATTGCCAAAAATAGTCTCTTTTACATTTAATATCCGACTGCATTGCAAAGCTTCTTCCTTTTTTACTTCAATTATTTGAGGACTATTTGGATACTGTGTTGAACAACCTTCAGTAACAATTAGAGTATAGACCTGATGGCCTAATGAGCTTAATTTGGCGATCGTCCCACCCATACCATATACTTCATCGTCCGGATGGGCTGCTATTACTAAAATTCTCATACGTTATATCCTTCTCTAAAACACCCTGGTTTTATTATTCTCGCTTCTAATTCTCGCCGGATTTCCAAATGCTACGCTGTTGCTTTCAATATTTTTCAAAACAACTGAACCCATTCCTATAATGCAGTTATCTCCTATGGATATTTCATCCCGGATTACTGACATAGCGCCTATAAAACTCTGTTTCCCAATATTTACGTTCCCACAAATTATTGAATTTCCAGCAATAAAACAAAAATCGCCAATTCTTACATCATGATGAATTAATGTATTGTAATAAACACAAGCACCTTTTCCTATTTCAACATTTGCTGTTATAACTGCTCCCAAACTAATTATTGCTCCTTCCCCAATACTTAAGTCTGCTGGTACAACTACATTAGGGTGTATTAACGTTGTAAGATAATAGTTGTGTCTTTTTATTTTTTTAAACAATTCATTTCTTAACGATGGTTCACCAGATGCAATAGTAAATTCGCATTCATTATTATCCATCTCCTTAATTATATGGTCAAATGTGTATATTTTGGTGTTGCAAACCATTTTGTTCCTAGTATAATCATCGACGAAGCAAATTCTCCTCCACCTGCTCTGTTTTTCATTGATTTCCAGGGCTAGTTGTAGCAATTCTTTGCCAAAGCCGCCGGCACAATAAATTAATAATGTCTTTTTCTCCATTTGATTTTCTCCATTGATTCTTATTAGGATCCCGTAAATTCATCTGCTGTTGCACATGCTTCTTGGTTAATGCCTTCGCGCTTAATCGCAACCCAAATAGTTGTAAAAATAATTCTCATATCTAATTTGAAGGAAATATTATTGATGTAGGCAATATCATATTCAAACTTTTTTTCCCATGTTAAGGCATTTCTCCCGTTAATAGCTGCTAGTGAACTTAAACCTGGTCTGATATCATGACGATGCTTTTGTAGATC
>JBEHWO010000347.1:0-7213 GCA_040217695.1 Vulcanimicrobiota bacterium
TCCGAATACAGTGAAAGGTATTTTTAGCTTTTTTGCCTTTCCGGCAAGTTCTATACAGGCTTTTTCTTCTTCCTTTACCGAAGGGCTGTTTACATCTCCGTCTGTAAAAATTATTATTCTTTTTACGTTATTTACTGTATCCGAGCCATTCAGGGCAATATTTAAAGCTTCTGACATGTTTGTAGATCCGCCTGTACGGATTTGTTTAACTATTTTTTTTATATCGTTTTTATCTTTTTCTTTTTTTATAACTGTCGAGACCACTTCTTTTGCCCTGCTGTCAAATGTTATTATTGAAATCATATCATTTAACCCCATTCTGTCTATAAACTGATTAACCGCTATTTTTAACAGATCAAGTTTTGTAAGGTTTTTGCTCTTTTTTTTAGAAAAAAGAAAATCCATAATAGTATTTATATCCATGTTTATATTACTGACCCTGTCTGACATAGAACCGCTTCTGTCCAGAAGAAACTTAATATCAAGCAGAGCCCTGCCTTTTATTGCATTTTCTTCAGGTCTTATCCTTATAAGTCCGTAAATTGTCTGACTCTGACCTTCTGCCATAAAAAAATTCTGATTTAATTCCAGATGGAACTTTAACATTTTATTTCCTCCTTTAATGGTGTATTGTTTACTTTAATATTAGTGTATATTTTACAATAATAATGTAGCATGAGAAATTATTTTTGTCAATAGGAGAATTTAACGTCCAATTTGCAGGAAAAAGGAAAGGAATGTGTGAAATATATATAGTTAATTTCATAAGTATCCATAAATAATGGCCTCGTAATTCGTGATGCGCATGTATATAAACCTGTCACGTGTGACGCGTCACGCGTCACGAACATTTAAATTCTAATAAGTTATGAAATACACTATAATTACTGTAAATAAAATTTGAAAGGAATGTTTTATGTCTTCAAAATTATGCCCTAAAATCATCCTTGAAGGGACTCGATTGACCTTCAAGACAGAGATTGCTTTTGCGTTGAATGAACATCCCCGTATTGTAGGCCCCCGTAAATATCGATATCATTCTCCGCTGATTTCGGCAGAATGGTGTGCTTTTACCAATTTCCCCTGGGGGAGAGGATTGATAAATTTTGAACCTCATGAAGAAGAAAGAGCAATGGAAACTTACAGAACCTGGATGAAGCTTTTTGAACTTCTTCCTTATTATTCCTGGATTATTGATCGTTTTCATCTTTCTACAAAGATGTATCAGATGCAGAATCGTAATAAAGATTATGATTTTCAATGGCTGGAGGAAAGACTTCTGCAGACAGGTTTTCATCTCGTATTCTGTCAAAGAAGTGAAGAATCTTTTGAAGAAGCCAGAAAAGAAAGATTGAAAGTATCTGGTAATCCGTCACAATATGATAATCTTCAACCTTTTATAGATGATCAGATTCTTATGGAAAAACTTGTGGAAGAATCTCTTTTACCTGTTTTGAAACTCGATATTTCAGATAATAATGTACCCTGTGCGGCAGATAGGATTGCTGACTGGCTGGCAGAAACGGGAGGACTGTGGGCCAGATAGGATATTTCTGTACGGAAAATTTTAACATGGTGGACTATAATAAAGATTTTTTTCCTGTCACAGGAGAAATTATTTATGATAAAATAAAGGAGTTGTGTTAAATGTACAAATTGATAATTTTATTTATTTTCTGCTTCCTGATTTTCTATAAATCTTTACCTGCCTCTGCGGGAGAAGTGAAAATAGGTCTTATTTATTCCAGAGAAAAGGGAGTAAAACTACAGGAAGGTGAAGATAAATTACAGAACTATAGAAAAGCAATAGAGATGTCGGGAGGCACGATTGTAGTATTGTCCGAAGCCTATGATGAGGAATTTTTAACTACCCAGTTAAATCAGCTTCATGGCCTGTTAATCCCCGGCGGAGGTGATATAGATCCGAAATTTTTTAATGAAGAAAATAAAGGTTCCAGAGAACCTGATGCAGCACTTGATGCTTTTGAATTTGATATTATCAAATACTGTGTGGAAAGAAACATTCCGGTTTTGGCAATATGCCGTGGACATCAATTGATCAATGTTTATTTCGGAGGTAATCTCTATCAGGATCTTCCTTCTCAGTATGAAAGACATGATCTGCTTGTCCATCAAATCCTGGACGGCGATAAGATTAAACCGTGTTTTCATTATATAAATATTCAGAAAAACAGTCTCCTCTATGAAATACTGAGGGAAGAAAGAATAAGATCCAATTCTTCCCATCATCAATCTGTTAAAAATATCGCACCAGGTTTTAAAATAACATCCCTTTCCGAAGATGGTGTTATAGAAGCCATGGAAGGAACAGGAGATGAATATATTATGTCAGTTCAGTTCCATCCTTAAAAACTTGTCATAGAAGATCCGAGATATTATGCTCTCTTCGAACGATTAATAAAGGAAGCTACTCTATGGAAGGAAAAAAAGATGTAAAAAAAGAATAAGTAGAAAAATGTCACTGTATAATATTGAGTTGAACATAACTTGACAATGTCACATTTAATAAAATAGCAATTGGCAGTTAGCTGTTAGCTTTCGAGTAATAATTAAAGCTAATCGCTAAAAGCTAATAGCTAATAACTATTTTATCAAAGCAGGTAATATGACAATGTCAAGATAAATAATACATATAAGATTTCGTGAAGCCTGTGTGTAACGCGTGACGGGAATAAGATTTTTATTCATTCTTATGATCAGGTCAGTAATATAGAAAAGGGGGGAGATTATTATGAATAATGACCATGGTTTCTCAGGAAAAATTGAAGAATATGAAAAAAACAGTGCCATCATTCAGAATGATTCTGAAGACAAAACTCTTTTAGATAAAGGAGATTATGGCAGAACTGAAGACAAAACTCTCCCGGATATACAGGATTTACCGGACCATGGCAGGGCAATATCCGGAACATGGTCTATCAGAGAGGTTATAGACAGTCTTTATCGTGTGGAAAATATAGTAACAGGTGGTATGGGGGTAATATATTTTGTAGACCATCTTAAATGGGGTATAAAACTTGTTGTAAAATCTCCCCGTGAGGAATTTCTCTCTAAAGAAAATAAAGCCCGTTTTATAAGAGAAGCTGAAACATGGGTTGATCTGGGAAAACATCCCAATATAGCCACTGCTTTTTATGTGAGAGAAATGCAGGGTATACCAAGGATATTCATTGAATATGCCGATGGCGGAAGTCTTGCTGACTGGTTAAAAGAAGAGAAGCTCAGAGAATTACCGGAGATTCTTGATTTTGCCATTCAATTCTGTTCCGGTATGGTTTATGCCCATTCCAGAGAACTTGTTCATCGTGATATTAAAGCAGATAATGTACTTTTGATGAAAGACGGCACAGTAAAAATTACTGATTTCGGCCTTGTGAAAACAACAAAGCAGAATACAGAACCTGTATCTCCCTGTACCATAGAAAAACCATCTTCCATAAGCCAGCAGGAATGGCAGACCCTTACGTCCGCTACAGCTGTTGGAACGCCGCCCTATATGCCTCCCGAACAGTGGACAGGGGCGGATAAAACCGATAGAAGATCCGATATATACTCCTTTGGTGTAATGTTATATGAAATGATCTGCGGAAGAAGACCTTTTGTTAAAGAACCTGATAATCCCTATCCTACTGTTATTGCCTATCAGATGATGCACAGATTTACTCCCCCTCCCGACCCGGATCTGTTTCGTGACGGAATACCGAAAACATTGAAAAATTTGTTGATGAAATGTCTGGAAAAAGATTCCAGATGCAGATATTCATCTTTTGAAGAAATTCAGGATGTCCTTACACTGGTTTACAGAGAAGCAAGCGGAAAAGATTACGAGAGAATACTTCCCGGAGAAGCAGAACTTAAAGCTGAAGACCTGAATAACAGGGCTCTTTCATATCTTGATCTGGGAAGGAAATCAGATGCAAGAAAATTTCTTGAAGAAGCAATTAAGATAGATCCTCATTCCCTCTGTGCAAATATTAATCTCATACTTTTACTTGCAGATGAAGCATGGGACAGTTATGAAAATATTTTACTTCGCTTCAAATCAGTAAGGGAAGGAAACATAGATAATCCTTTACCTTTTTATTATGAAGCCATATTTGAACTGCTCCATGGCACGGCGGAGCGTGCTCTTTCTTCGATCAACAAATCTCTGGAACTGGATAAATCAAACGGAATGTTTTTAAATCTTAAAGGAATAATTCTGACTGATCTTAAGAAATATAATGAAGCTTTAAAGGTTTTTGAGGAAGTAATTAATATTGATAAAGAAAATATGGAATATCACAGGAATTATGCCGCTTCTCTTTATTACAACGGAAGAGTACAGGAAGCATGTGATGAATTCAGCAAACTTCTGGATCTATTTCCGAAAGATACTGATTTAATGATAGATCTTTCCGTAGCAATGACAGGGATAAAAAAGTTTGACAGAGCCAGAGCTTTACTTGAAGAAGTGATCAGGATTAATCCCATGTCTGCCAGAGCAAATCTCTATATGGGTGAAATGCTTGCAGGTAAAGGAACTTTTGTTCCTTCTTTTTATTCTTTTACACAGTCTCAGTCCAGTGGTACTGCTTTAAAGTATTTGCAGAAAGCCTGTTCGCTTATACCTCATGTGCCGAGAGTTATTGAAAGTCTCGGTGAATGTTCCGGTGGTAAGCTTCCCCGGCCATGTGTAATGGTTCAGATGAAAACAGAAAAAGCTCCTGTTTATCCTGAAGCAGGGGGTATAAATAAGTTCGAAAGTGCAGGTGGGAAGATAACAGGAGTAAGTTTTTCAGGAGAGCACCTTGCCATATCCTGCAATACAGACAGTTTACTCGAATACTGGGATCTGAGAGACAGGAAATCTACAAAAAAGGTGTCTGAAGAAACATCTTATATGAAATATGAGGCCCTTGATGTGGCAGTATCTTCCAGATATATAGCTTCTGCTCACAGTGATGACACAGTAAGATTATGGCATAAAGAAGCTGGAGAATTTATAAGGTCTTTTTACGGACATGCAAATATAGTGAGAACTATACACTTTTCACCTGACGGAACATTGCTTGCTTCTGCCGGAGCAGACGAACTGGTAAATATATGGGATGTAGAGAGCGGAACCTCTTTGATTGGTGCCGGTAAAAATACGGGAATTATATACTGCGTCAGATTTTCTCCTGACGGAGCTTATGTGGCTACAGGCACTCAGAAAAATTCCATTCAATTATGGAATGTAAAATCAGGTGATTGTTACAAACAGTTTTACGGTCACAGCGGAGCTGTATTGAGTGTAGCTTTCAGTCCTGACGGAAAATATATTCTTTCCGGAAGTGAAGATAAGACATTGAAATTATGGGATATAGATAAAGAACTCTGCGTAAAGACTTTTTCAGGCCATGACAGTTCCGTAGAGTGTGTTGATTTTTCCCCTTATGCATTTCATGTAGCATCAGGATGCAGTAACGGCTATGTAAAAGTATGGGATATTTCCACCGGTCAACCTGTGAGAACTTTTTCGGAACACACTTCTTCTGTTACATCTGTAAAATTTTCTCCGTCAGGCCGTAATATACTTACTGCAAGCAGAGATAAAACACTTTTATATATATTTTTACCTTTTAAGAGTGATAAAATTTACAATAGTACATACAGGAGAGAATATTTAATAGTAAAACCCAGAACTGTAGAGGAAAGCCTCAGGGATGTAGAAGCTTTTGAAAAACTTCTGTCAGAGGGAGAAAAAAAGATCATAGCAGGTGAATGGCAGGAAGGTCATGATGTATTCAGAAAAGCTCTTAATATACAGGGATTTGCTAAAGACGGAAGAGCTCTTACAGGTCTTCATAAATCAGGAGAAGGCGGTATCAGAGAAAGTATCAGAAGTGTATGGCTTTTTAAAATCTTTTCCGATTCTCCGGGAGGAGTAAATAATGTAGCTATATCTGATAATAACCTTGTTGTATACGGCGGATCGGATAAAATCGTAAGAGTTAAAAAACTTCAGACAGGTGAGACGTTTAAAAGTGTTTCAGATATGGGAGAAATTGTCGGAATTTCCGGAGAAGGAAAATTTATTCTCTCGGTAAGTGAAGATAAAAAATTTAAATTCCATGATCTCCAGTCAGATAAATCTTCAAGAATTCTTTCGGAGAATCTGGATTGTAAGAGTCTGAATATATTTCCCGGGTCTTTCTACGCAGTAACAGGTGGAGGTATGACTGACAGTACTGTGAAAATATGGAATATAGAAAGCGGAGAATGTCTGAGAACTCTTAAAGGACATTCTTCGTCTGTGGAAACTGTGGTTTTATCTGATGACGGCCGTAACCTTTTATCAGGAAGTGATGATAAAACTTTAAAACTCTGGGATGTGGAAAGCGGAAAATGTACCGGAAATTTCCAGGGACATACCCTTTCTGTTACAGGTGCCGATATTAATCCTGATTTTACCAGAATTGTTTCTTCTTCTCATGACAGAACTGTAAGGCTATGGGATATAAGAAGTGAGAAGTGTCTTAACATACTCAGGGAGCATAAGGGGGAGGTTACATCTGTAGCTTTTTCTCCTGACGGAAAGTTCATTGTGTCAGGAAGTACGGATAATACTGCAAGAATCTGGAATACAGATACAGGGGATTGTCTCAGAACACTCGAGGGATACAGTTCTGCTGTTACAGATGCAAAATTCTCGCCAGACGGAAGATATATTATTACGGCGTCTGCAGACGGAAGGATACATGTCTGGGAAATTGACTGGAACTGGAGTTTCTTAAAAGAAATAATTCCGCAGGAAAAAACAGTTCTTATGCCACAGGAACTGGTAATAGAAGCTAAAGATGAATTAATAGCCGATTCGACAAGTTATGTGGAAGGTGCAAAAAAAGAAAAAAGCATAATGGGTATTATAGGAATATGTGCTCTCTCAGTAATATTAATATTTCTGGCTTTTATACCTTCATGTATAAGGGATTCTAAAAAGGGAAAGGCCAGATTTCTTATGAAAAAACTTTATGAACAGAAATTTGACCCCGATGTGGGGCGATGGAATATGAATGCAAAACTGCTTATCGACCTGGGTGAACCGGCAATAGATGTAGTTATAGACGAAGGCCTGACTGATAAAAAAGGTATGGCTCAATTGAACGCACTGGAACTTATAGAAAGGTTTGAAAACACAGCCTATGTAAAGAAAAAGGCAAAAGAACAG
>JBEHWO010000348.1:0-7188 GCA_040217695.1 Vulcanimicrobiota bacterium
AATAGTATAATTTGTAAAATTATCAAAAAATGAATAATGTAATATTTATTAAAGGTCTAAATAGTAGAAAATAACCAATAAGTGAGAAAGGAATTTTACGAAATTTTATCGGTAGGCTAGGATTTTTCCGACACGCTCTTACGCACAAAATACAGAAGAACCAGTCATTGCGAGCGAAGCGAAGCAATCCCATTATTACAGTAGAAACTGTTGGGATTGCTTCGTCGCTCCGCTCCTCGCAATGACAAAATGCGTAACTCCTGTTTTAGATATCACTTTTCTTCACGCTGTTAAGGATTATATTTTTAAAAATCCTTGTGGAATGTGATTTACCGCCTATAAATTCTTCTCTTTTTATAATTATTAAATCCTTTTTATCTACCCAGTATTTTACGGAAGAATATTTTACCCTTTCAAGACTTCCCAGGGTATAATCGATCTTAAATTTAACCTGTGACGGTATATCGCCAGGGTTATATCCGGGAGCAGATGGTTTAACATCTTTTGCAAATTTAAACTCTAAAATATAGGCGTCTCTATTATCAATCTTATTTTTTTCCTTTAATATAGCAGAAGTGCCATTCTTAAAGAAATAATCCAGTTGCAGTAGATCAACAGTCCAGTTCATTACAAGGAAATCTCCTGTATTTTCTTTCTGCACGTCTCTCTGGAATTCCAGTGGGATAAAACCCAGCCCCAATATCTTGACAATGAAATTTTTAGGATCACTCCCGGGTCTGTATATAAATTCGGCATTATTTAATACAGAAGGTGTATAATCGGAAGATATAATCTTCATTCTTATAGAATAAGGTTTATAGAATTTTACTTCATAATTACCTCTTTTATATTCAGGTTTATCTGAAACTTTAGAGCTTTTTCCGTCTCCGTATTTGGAATTATAATCACTGTAATTCTTTGCAGTTTCTTTCTGATATTCCTTGTTAAAGGTATCATATTCTCCCTGCTCATTCGTATAACTGTAACTGTTAATGGCTTTATAGGCCTTCTGCATTTTGTTAAATAATTCTGCAGGAGATTTTATTTCTGCTGCGAAAATTTCAGATGAAAGTAAAAAAACAATTAATAAGATTGCCGGTAACATTTTGCTCATAACATGTTCTCCTTTCAATTTTTTAAGGAATGCGGGTAATGTTCCTCATGTGTCATATTATAGCAGATTAAGTGCCATAACTCTATAAAGGAGAAAAAAATGGATATAAGATGTCCTCTCTGCAGAAAGAAAAATTTAATAAGTAATCATTACTGCTACAACTGTGCAGCAGATTTGCATCCTGAAAAAAAACAGCAAAAGCTCATCTCATATAATTCACCAGATGAATTTCTCTTAACTCTTCCGAAAAGTAATTATTATATGAAACGACTCAGAAAAAAAGAATATAAGAAATTACTGTTTCTGTGTTTATCAATCATATTTTTTTTCCTCCTTGGAGGTACAACTGTCCTGTTTGTTTTATTGAAATACTTAAAATTTTTCTGATCTACCTCTTTTAGCCTCCACGTTCCATATAATCTTGACTTAATAAGCTTACATGATATAATAATGAAATCTATGAGAAGGAGATAGTTTCAGAGAAACAGAAAATTCAGATTATTTTACACGTGAAACTATAAAAAATAATGGATAGAAAGAACAAAATAGAATTTTATCTTCCACCTGAATTAATTAAAGCCCTGGATAAATATTCTGCTACAAGTAAAAAAACAAAAGAAGAAATACTCAGGTCTGCCCTGATTGAATTTTTCAAGAATCACCCTGTTGAACCCTGGACAAGCCAGGAGATTTTCGAAAAAATTGCCAGAAAAATGGCTCTTGAAGAATCTCAGGACAAATAGTATTATTCTGTGTAAACTCATGGCAAGGTATGTGTCTTTACACAGATATCTCCCGGTAATTACACTGTTCAGGAGGGAAAAAGAAATTATTAAAAAATTACTGATTTTCTCAGTTTTATTATCGCTTTTGTTGTTCGGATGTGAAAAGGAAAAGAAAAACAATCAGACCGCTGCAAAACCTGTTCCCGGGAAAACTGCAGAGGTAAAGATAAATCCGTCAGAAACTCATCTGGATCCTGATTTAACGGAACAGGTAAAAGATCGCGATGTAATAAAAGGCATAGGTTATTTCAATGAAAAACAGTATAAAAAAGCAATAGAAGAATTTCAGAAAATTCTTAAAAAAAACAATGAAGACAGTGAAGCCTATTATTCTGCCCTCTGTGTACTGGCCAATATCTGTTATAATTTAAAAAAATATGAAGAATCTGTAAAATACTACACTCTTGCTGCAAAACACAGACCTGATGACAGTCTTAATTATTTTTATCTCGGCCTTATATATCACAGTCAGAACAAACTGAACCTTGGCATAAAAAATTTTCAGAAATCCATTGCCCTTAATCCGGGAAAATTTCAATCCTATTACAACCTTGGCAATATCTATAAAGATAAAGAAAACTATGAAAAAGCGCTCGAATACTATAAACAATCCCTGGAAATTGAACCGAATAACCTGAATGCCTTTTATAATATGGGTAATGTGTATTATAAGTCAGGAGATATTAAAAACTCAAATGAATGTTATCTGAAAGCTATAGAGATAAATCCTGCTCATGGTGACTCTCATTATAATCTCGGCCTGAATTATCAAGAAAAAGGAGAGTATGATAAGGCCATAGGGCAATTCAATGAATTATTAAAAATAAATCCTTCTTACAGGGAAGTTTATTACGACCTGGGTGTTACTTATTATAATTTAAAAGACAGTGAACAGGCATTAAAAAATTTCAATATTTATATAGAACAACACAAAAATGATACTGATAATCCATGGATTGAAAAAGCACAGGATTATATAGAAAAAATTAAAGAAACAAAATAGATGTGGAAAAAACGGAAATATAGAAAATTATGGGATTAAGTAAAGAAGCAAAAATAGGAATTATATCTATCTGTGTATTTCTTACCGTTTACTATATAATTTTTATAAGTAAACTTATAACTCCTCCCGAACCGAAGAGATATAAAATTTATGTAACGTGGGATAATATAAACGGATTAAGAGGTAAATCGGTAGTAAAACTGAAAGGCGTAGCCGTAGGAGAAGTAAGTGCCATAGAATTTTCAAGTAAAACGCAGAATGCACGGGTAACTCTGAAGATAGATGAAGGACAGGAAATACCTCTGAACAGTATTTTCACCATACAGAGCGGACTTATAGGTGATAAATGGGTAGCCATAGATCCGGATCCGTCCATATCTTCTATGATTAAACCGGAAATGGAAATAGAAGGTGTTACTCTTCTCAGCATGGCAGACAATTTCAGAATACTCAAAATAAGACTGATCAGTTTCAATAAAAATATTGCCGGAGTAAAGGAGAAAACTGAAAAAATTAATAAAATAATCGCCGATGAAAATTTCAAAAAAGAAGTAAAAGCAAAGGTTATTAATATAAGAAAAGGTACAGAAAACCTGAATAAAACTATTCTTGCGTCAGAAGACAGTATCAACGTATTTTCTGAAAATCTGCAGAACAGTCTTTATGCATTAACATCCGATATGTCTGTTATGGCAAAAGGTATAAGAAACAATATCAGAATCTTCCTGAAAGGAGTATCTTATTCTGTCAGTCATACAGATAGAAAAGTAAACAGATTCGGCCAGGATATATCTGTAATAGTAGAGGAACTTAAAAAAACTTCAGATGAACTCTGCATAATAGTAGATAAGATTACGGCAAACCTCGATCCGGAGAAAGGTATTCCCCCGAAAATCAGAATGGCTCTGCTTTCCCTGAGGGAAAGCTGTATGTTTACGGAAGAAGGAGCGCAGGAACTGCTGGCCTTTTCTGAAAAAGGATCTATGTATCAGAATGATATAAAACAGATAACGTCCTCTGTCAGAAAAGCTATGGCCAGACTGGACAGCACATTAACCGGTATGCTCGGGTACGTCCAGGAAGAGAAACAGGATGATACGGAAATAAAAGCGGAATATGAAGTTATAATAACAAGAAGTAATGACAATTTTTATGGTGACCTCTATGCCAATCTATTTTTATCAGATAATAACGATAAAAGGGACAAGTTTTTAAGCCTCGGTGTGGCGGATGTAAACTCGGAAAGAAGTACTGTAAACGCACAGCTGGGAAAAATAATAACACCGGAACTGACTTTCAGAGGAGGAATAGTAAAATCCTCTCTCGGCGCAGGATTGGACTACAAAATAGGAGATAAAACAACTCTTTCTATGGATGTATTTGATTTCAGCGAGAGAAATGCTTTTATAGATGTAAAAGGCCGTTACAGCATTCAGGATAATTTCGAACTTGTCTTCGGAGTAGACGATGTACTGGAAGAGAAGAAATTAAAAATGGGTTTCGGAATCAAATTTTAGATTTTTCAGTGAATAGCTATTCCTGACGATTTTCCTTCAGACTGTGGCTCATCAGAATAACCTTCAGCCTCTCTTTAAGTTTTCTGGCACTTTCAAATCTTCTGGAAGGGTTTTTATCCAGTAATTTAATAAGGGTCATTTCTAATTCGGGAGGTATATTTTTATTAACCTTTGTAGGAGGAACAGGTGTTTCGAATAACTGGGGGAAAAAAACTTCATTTGATTTACTCTCGGAAAAAGGCAGTTGTTCGGTAAGAAGTTCATATAGAGTTACGCCAAGGGAATATAAATCTGAAATACTGGTTAACTGTTCCCCCTGTATATATTCGGGAGCCAGATACTGAACTGTTCCGATGAGTGTCCCCGGTTCGGTTAATTTCGTTTCTTTAGGCATACCTTTTGCTATACCGAAATCCAGTATTTTTATATTCAATTCCGAATCAATAAGAATATTCTCAGGTTTTATATCTCTGTGTATCATATTCATAGAATGGGCATAATCAAGGGAATCACATATTTGAATTGCACATTTCAGTACATCTTCCACAGGGGTGGGAGAAAGTTTTATATAAGTTCTTATTTTTTTTCCTACAATATATTCCATAACCAGAAAAATATTCTTTTCATCCTGTTCAAGAGAATAAAATTTAACTATATTTGGATGGGATAATTTTGACAGATATTCTGCTTCTCTTTTAAACCTTGATATATATTTACCGAACTGCAGATGGGGATGAAGGAGTTTTACTGCCACTATTCTATTTTCAAGCAGATCTTTTGCTTTAAATACTTCCCCCATACCTCCTTTACCTATTTTTTGTACAAGATAATATCTTCCTGCCAGTTTATTTTTATCATGTTCATCCATATTCATATCTGCCTTTCTATTTCACCTATCATAGGAACAAAACGGACATCGAGTAAAAATTCCGTATAAAGACCTTCAGGTTTTTTAGTTATACTTTTAAGTTCCTGGTGCCATCCGCTGCCCAGAGGGACGATCATTTTACCGCCGGTCTTCAATTGTTCAAAAAGATTAACAGGTAATCTGGGAGGTGCCGCCGTTATTATAATACCGTCAAAAGGAGCATATTCGGGCCAGCCTTCATATCCGTCTCCCCATTTACATTTAACATTCATATAACCGGCTTTTTCCAGTAAATTACTTGAGCTTTCGTAAAGCTCTTCCACTATTTCTATCGTATAGACTCCTTTAACAATAGAGGCAATTACAGCAGATTGATAACCGCACCCTGTGCCTATTTCCAGAATATTATATTCTTCTTTTATTTCAAGGGCTTCTGTCATAAAGGCAACAATATATGGCTGAGATATAGTCTGTCCGTATCCTATAGGTAAAGGATTATCGGTATAAGCTCTGTTTTTCATATCATCCGGAACAAATATATGTCTTTTAACATCTCTCATGGCCTGAATTACCCGCCGGTCTCTGACACCTCTTGCTTCAATCTGTGTAGAAACCATTTTTTCTCTTTCAAAAGTCCATTTTTCTTCATCTGATTGTCCGTGCAAAAATCTATCCATAATTCCCCTCATAAGTGAGTTAACAGAACTAATTCACCACGTTACGCGTAACGCATAACGATTCTCATATAAATCAAACACTCTGTTAGATTGGCCGGATAATAAGAGTATAAATATTTTTCTTAATTATGTCAATTCCAGGAGTTCAAATTCTTCTTCCCATTCTTCCTGTTCATCTTCTTCCTCTTCTTCTTCCTCTACCTGTTTTATTTTACTCAGATACAAAGAGAGGTATCCGGCGAATTCCTCTATATCCTTATAATAACTTTTCTCTTCTTCATTCCATATTTCTACAGTTCCGTCATCTCTCATAAAAAAATTCATAAAAGGTATTTTGTTATCTTCTACAGGGGGCATTCCGAATAAATCCAGTTCGTCTCCTCTTCTTTCTCCGTCAAAGATGATTAATTTAGGGTTAAATTTACCGGCAAAATTTTTCAGCTCTTTTTTATAATATACGGGAACAGACCATATATTTTTACTTTTTAAATAATTTACAATCTCCCAGTCACAATCGGGATGTGTGAAAAATAGAACTTTATTACCTTTGGACCAGGTACAGGTAAATTTTCTTCTATCCATATGGTAAGGTATAAGCTGTTTCCCTCTGAAATTTTCTGTCTCAAAAAAGTAACCTGCTTCACGGCCGATCTTTTTATTGAGTATAGCCTTATATCCAAGTCTTTCATTTAATCTTTTGATATAAGGAGCCATATTCGGAATTATAACCTGTAATTCAGGCTTGACAACATGTTTCTCATTTTCATCTTTCAATCTCAAATGTTTGACAAGATCAATTCTTTTAACATAGGTAGAATTGGCAGAAGCAAACATTGTGGCTCCTATAATAGAAAGATAGACTATACATGTAGGATCCTGTATCTCACCGAGAGGGACAAAATTATCTTTACCTTTCAATGAAACTCTGAGAGTTATTCCGTCAGGGGTATAAGAAAGATCCATTTTATCGTGAAACAGAAGCTGATCTCTAATATAAGAAATAAGTTTCTGAGGACTTTTTCTTCCCACAACATATCTTATGAACAATCTGATCTGATTGTATTCCCTGTCATTTCTAATCATATTTACACCGCCGTTACATATTGATACCTGTTATTATACTAATTTAGGCTTACAATAGCAATAGAAAAAATTTATATAAAACAAAAGGATTTTTTCGAGAAATATATAAAGATTCTATGTGAGTGAGTAGTGAAAAGTGAG
>JBEHWO010000349.1:0-7178 GCA_040217695.1 Vulcanimicrobiota bacterium
AAGAAGAAAAACCGGCGGAGATTAAAGAAGAAGAAAAACCGGTAGAGATTAAAGAAGAAGAAAAACCGGTAGAGATTAAAGAAGAAGAAAAACCGGCGGAGATTAAAGAAGAAGAAAAACCGGTAGAGATTAAAGAAGAAAAACCGTCAGAGGTGGCGAAAAAAAAAGAGGAAGAAGATATTGAAAAAGAAGCATCGGAGTTGCTTCAGAAAAAATCAGTGGAAATGGTGGAAGAGGAATCTGTTAAAAGTATTGAAAAAAGCGATGAGTCCTTTGAATCGACGCCTGAACTGGTTAAAGATAAAACTGACAGAATAATAAAATCCATAAAGAAAGATAGTGAAGAAATATGTGAAGCATCCAGATTTTCATGGTATACGCTTAATGAAATAGATCTTTCACGGCAAATCAAAGAAGAACTTCCGAAAGGGGCAGAAGAATTATCCGGTGATATACAGGAAGGTACACAGGCGATTGAAGAAACAGAAGAAATAATTGTACCGGTAAAAAAAGTTTTTTCGTGGTATCTTTCAGATGAAGAGGAAGTAGAAGAAGAATGTGTAGCTATTATACCGGATGTTACAGAAATAAAAAAAAATGAACTGGTAGACGCCAGACCTGTTGATATAACAAATATTGCAGAAGTAAAAAAAAAGGAGATAGTGGATACCAGTCCGGTTAAAGAAAAACCGGCTCCAGTTGCAGTAGAGGAAAAACCGGCTCCAGTGCAGGTAGAAGAAAAACCGGCTCCAGTGCAGGTAGAAGAAAAACCGGCTCCAGTTGCGGAAACTGTTGCAGAAGCAGTACCCGTGCCTGAAGCAATTTATGAAGAAGCTATAGAATTATTTATGATTAAAAATACAGACAGCCAGAACTGGCAAAGAATTACTTCTGCTACATTGTTCTTCTTACTGATATATGTACTGTTAAATATATTTCTAATAAATATACCTTATTAGAAGGCGATTAAAATGTAAAAATCAGAGGGCCAAAATTGTTAAATTGTGTGCCCTCTGATTTTTTATTCCCTTTATATCGTGACGCGTAACGTGTGACGCGAGGATACTATTAGACCTTTATAAAGTAAATTTCACTTTTGTCCCTGTAATACTATTCTTTACATCTATTAAACCATTTGCATAGATCTTAAAGGTAGCACATGGCGTATTACTTCCATAAGGATATACGTCACCGGCCCCTATCTGTTCATCATTTATCTTACCCTGTTTTTCACGTTGAAGATTTATCACAACTCTGGTTCCCTTATATTGACTATCTTTTGTGATATCAGATATGTCAAATTTACCTGTCAGGTCACGATTTATATAACCGTCTTTTATTTCCCAGTTCACTGTTCTGCCTGTAGTGTTATTACCCGACTCATAAGTATACAGATCCATAGAACCTGTAAAACTGTATAATAAACTATCATCACCCGATGTATCCGAAGAATGTCTTGTTACAGAAAGGCTGCCCGTTTTCTTATTTCTGTCAGGAGACCATATTTCTGCAGTTTGCGCTACGCTCAGATCATCATTAATTGTCCAGTTAAAATCAGATATATAGAGGAGTTTATCCTTCTGTCCCGAAGAATAATACTTTGAAGTTCCCCTGTAATTTTTATCATTTACGGACCACTCATCCTGCCTTATACATAGAGTATCTGAGCTATATTTCTCATCTGTTATCGAAAAAGGATTAAAAGAAAGTTCTCCTTTATAGGTTGTATTATCATATGTTATTCTTGCTTTCCTGTGATTCTGATAATTTATAAGACTTATATCCCATGTTTTTTCATTATTCCCGTTTAATTCGTAGGTTCCGCGGGCAAATTCACCTGTCGTTACTTTTCCTTCTTTTTCTTCCCCCGGCGTATTTACAATATGACTGATATCCATATAAAGTCCCGGCACTGGTTTATCCGTTAAACTTGTAACAAAATTCCAGGCATTCTGTATGTAATCTTCTACAGGAAGGAGAGGTTTAAAGGATTTATTATATGTATAAACAGTTTGACTCCTGTTTACAATCTGTGTCATTTCCCCCTGGCTTTCAAGCGGTTTTATATTATCGGGATTACCTTTATAAAATTTCTTATCAGAAGGATTAATAAAGGAAATACTATATGACAGCCCCGGTATTAAATGGATATTATATTTACCGTCATTACCTGACAGACACACCTTCTTAAAAGGTATATAATCAACATCGGGTGAAAAAGTATCACATGTAATCAGACTGTTTGTAACAGGAATTGTTCCGTCTGTATCATATAGAGTTCCGGTAATTTTTGTCATTTTTGTTCCGTCAAGCACGGTTGCAATAGCCACATCTTTATGTAATGCCTTATCCTGGTCATCAGGATCTTCTCCGTCCGGTATCCAGGCTGTTATTTCAACCCTGTCATCTGTCGTAGAAGGATTAAATATAGCAGTAGAGGGATCTCCGGGTACAGGTTTCATATTCTTTGACCATTTCATACTGGCAGGTTTTACTTTCTTGCCGTTTGCATCTATTCCAACTGCCCGATAAAAAACAATTTCTCCGGTCAATACAGTCTTTACATCAGGAAACACCTTTATATGTACTATATGTTCTGAAGGCATATTAGTTGCCAGAGATGAAACTGACGGAGAAGAGGTGGCAGAAGCCTTTTCTGCATTCGGATCGACAATCTGATTCGCATCAGGAGCAGCAGGAGAAGGAACAGGTGAAGGTTTATCCGGAGAAGGTGCAGCAGCAATATCCAGTAAAGGTGCAATATCCAGAACAGGAAGTTGTATAAAGACACCCTCTCCCGAAGTACTATCTATAACATTAATATCAACAGTGTCCTTCATTCCCGTAGCAACATTATCTAAATTAAAGGTACCGTTACCTTCTACAGTCAGGTCTACTGCAGATCCGTTTGGATCTATCATAATGACTTTAATACCTGAGTCCGGTAAGTATCCTTCCGGAGGCGGTACAGCAGCGCCAAGGACTGTGAGAGTAGAATTATCAGAAGATTTATACACTACATATTTGTTATCTCCGCCAGATACAGAAGGAATAACAGAAGGGGCCGGAGTAATATCACCTTCCTGACCCGGCGTAGTAGCAGCAGCAGGTGGTGCAGGGGCAGTGTTACCTATAGAGGACACACCGCTTCCCCCTCCAAGACCTCCGCATCCTGCAAGAAACATAATACAAATAAGCAGACATCCTGCAAAGATTACATATTTAAACATACAACCATCTCCCTGCAAATACAATTATTTTAAGGTGGTAAAATTATAAATAATAATATTATTATAATCAATGAAAAGGTTTAAAAACTATAATGAATATTATTATTCCTATAATAACTATTATAGCAGGTATTAGAATCCATGCAAGATTACTTTTGGAAGGTTTTTTCGGTTCATCTTCTACAACTTCACCAATTATATCATCCAGAGGTTCTACTATCCTGGCTTTACTGCCCTCTATTTTCTTTCTCTTTTCTTCTATTTTTTTACTTTCTTCAGTAGAAGTATCAAGCTCAAAGAAATCGAAACCTTTAATAGTTTCTCTGACTTCCTGAATAAGCGGTCGATCTTCAGGATGTACATTCACACATTTGAAAATAAAATTTTCCACCTTATCTGAAATGAAAGGCTTCGTATCTTTTATCGATTTAAATTCATAGGGATATTCCTCCGGATTGATGCCGGAAAGAAGATAATAAAGAGTAACACCGAAGGCAAAAATATCTGCTTTAGTATTGGTAAAATCCACACCTTTCTGTTCAGGAGCAGAGTATCCAAGAGTCCCCCTGTATTCAGACGTACTGTCCGGATTAATAATAATTCTTCCCATACCATAATTAATGAATTTAAGGCTATCATCATCGGCAACTATAATATTGGAAGGTTTCAGATTTATAAAAGCTATAGGGAAAGGTTTTTTATTATGTGAATAATACATAGCATCACATATATTCGATATAATTTTAAATATATGTTTTGCACTCATAGATGTCCCTTCTTTTTTATATTCTGCCAGTATGTCTTCCAGTGGTCTTCCTTCTACAAGTTCCATAACAATAAAAAATCTTGCCCCTTTTTTTTCATCAATATCAAAAAAGTAATCATAGATTTTTGTTAAAAAAGGATGACTCATATCCTGCAGAAAAGAGGCAATTCTCTTAAGCATATTCATAGCTTCCTGGAGACCGCTCAAATTATTAGAATCAGAAAGAGAATACTGTATTTCCTTGATTGCTCTGAAAGCAAGATCTTTATTTTTTTCCTTTAAATCTGTTACCCTGTAAACACAACCATAACAGTCGGAATGTATTAATTCCATTATCTTATATCGTTCATTTAACTTTGTATCTTTAGGTAAAGGAGAAAATATAGGAGCAGACGTTGATTTCTTTTTATAGCAAGCAATCTTCTTTTCTTTCCAGTCAGGAGCAATAATTACTGCCGGAGCAACAGATTTCTGTATATCCCTCTCTTTTGGCTCATCTTCAGAAACCTTTTTAGTAACCATAGCCTTCCTTTTAGGAAGGGCTGAAATCACCGCTTCCGGTGTAGTTTCTTTAACCGGCTTTTCTTCTTCTCTTTCCCTCTTCTCTTCTCCTTCAAGTTTTTTTCCCAGAACCTGTTCAATAGTCTCACGGGCCAGTCTTCTGGTAACGGCTTTCTTTTTAATAACTCTTTTTATGGCAGGTTTTTTCTTTACAACTCTGCGCCTTATTACTCTGGAACTATCTCCTTCATCTGCTCCTTCTGATTTCATCTCATCCTGATTTATTTCCTCTTCTACAGGAGCAGCCTTATATTCTACTATTTTTTCCTGTTCTTTCTGGGGCGGCGCAATCTTCTTTCCCAGAACCTCTTCAACACTTTCTCTGGCATGTTTTCGAACAATTCCCTTTCTCTTTATAATTCTTCTTACAGGAATACCTTCACTCTTCTGTATATCTGAACCTTCGTCCCTTGTTTCCGTATCAGAAGAAAGTATTATTTCTCCTGACTCACCGCCCGGTCTTCTTTTTATAATTTTTTTTCTGATTATTTTCTTCTTAACAGGCCTCTTTTCAGACAGGTCATTTTCTAGTTCGCTCATCTTTACTCCCCTATCTAATTAATTTATAGCAACCTTCACAAAGACCTTCCAGGTTATATTTAAAATAAATAAAATTATATCTGTAACAATATGTTACTTTATATATAAAAAATACAAAACAAAATCAAATATAATACTTCTTTACAGTCAAATAGAAATCCTTCCAAATAAGAAAAACTATCGCTAAAATTAAAGATTTTTATTCGTAACGCGTAACGCGTAACGCGTTACACGAGGATTTTCAAAAATAGGTTTATTATCACACCAGTACATCTTTAATACTGGAAAATAAATCTCCGTTACAGGCAGCGATAAATTTCTGCCTGTAATTAACATCTTCACTGACCTCCAGCGGTTTTCCGTCCAGACGATTACAGATGCCGCCGGCTTTAGATAAAATGAAAGCACCGGAGTATAAATCATAACCGGCAAAACCTTTATTAAACTCAACAAGGGCATCTGTATCTCCAGATGCAACTCTGCATATTTCAAGAGGTCCTCCGTTATTAAAAATTCTGAGAGATTTAAGGATTAAATTCCTCTGCTCTCCGAGAGAAACCAGTCTCTGAGGTTTTATAGCAAAATTGGCTATAAAAGCATCGGAAAGAGATTTTACTCTCGAAGGAAAAATCCTTATAGGGCCGAAATCATTACCTTCAATATAAGCACCGCTCTGACTCTTGCTTGCATAATAAATAATTCCGGTAAATATATCTCCCACTACAGAAGCAAGAAATTCACCGAGAGTTTTAGAATAAAAACATATAGAAGTAGCACATAGAGGTATCCTTCTTATAGCAAGATCAGTTCCGTCCAGAGGATCTACAAAAACCATTAAATCAGGATTTGATTTCCCGACTTCAATCTCACCGGATTCTTCAGTAAGCAAAAGATATGGGACACCTACATTATTTTCAAGACCGATAATATATTCCTGTTCTGCAATAATATCAATCTTTCTGGTTTCATCTTCAGGGTCTTTTTCACGAAGATTTTCAACCTTTTCACCGGAACGGGCCGTATCAAAAAGTAACAACGGCTTTACTTCAGAAATTACTTTTTTAACTATGTTCTTTGCAACGTCCAGTAATACCTGATCATAATGGACACTATCGGAGAGAAAATACCTCGTAAACTTATCGCTGAAATCAGTAGGAGAAGTGTAAATTTCAAAAATCTTTCTCCTCAATCCCCATACACTTGTAAGAGTAGTATCTATAATAAATCTGGCTTTTTCTTTTACCGGCATTAATATTCTTTTTTCAAGAGCAAGAGCCTCTTCTACCGATATATCCATACTCAAGATAGCAGATAAAGGATGAAGAGAACGTCCTTCCTTACTCAATCTCCTTATAAGCACTTCATCTGAACAGCTTAAAAACATTACAGGAGGATTGAACAGTTCCTCAAGTGCTCTGTTGAAAGAAGTAAGAAACGGTTCACTTTCAAGACAACTGGCTATATAAGTTCTGATATCAACATTAACTACAATTTTTTTAATACCTCTCATGACAAGAGATTTAACATCATGAGTTATATCATCGGGAGAAGTAGGAGAAATTGTTATAAACCCCAGTTCTTCAAGAAATCTGTTAGCAAGAGTTTTACCTGATGCAGAAAAACCTGATAATATATGTATATCTACATTTTTAATCTCATTTTCCCAGTTTTTATCTACCATAAATTATTTAACCTGTATTTTTTCAATTTAATTATATTCCAATCTATTTCCTCATTTTAAATAAGATTTTCCAATCCTTTTTTATCCAGAACCGTAATATATCTTCTACTGAAATCTATAAATCTTTGTTTCTTGAAATTATTCAATGTAGAAGTGGTAGTTTCTCTTGAAACACCAATCATATTACCTATATCTCTGTGAGTCAGCTTTACACTTATCTTTATACCTTTTGACGTATGCTCACCAAATTCCTCTGCAAGCTTGAGTATTAATTTGGACAGTCTTCCAGTAACATCACGAAAGGCCATATCCTCTATTTTAGATTGAGCCTGTTGAAATCGCCTGGCCATGACCTGTATAAGTTTCAATGCCACTTTAGGTTTTTCCTGAATCATTTTTT
>JBEHWO010000350.1:0-7176 GCA_040217695.1 Vulcanimicrobiota bacterium
TGAGAAAAGGTAAAAGTACTTTCAAATCCGGAAGAACTGAACATAAAAGAAAATACTATTCTGTTACTCCGCACTGAAATTAAAAGACTTCAGGAAAAACATGAGAAGGAAAATGAATCCATTCAACAGGTACTGATGGAAAATGCCAATAATTTGAGAGAACTTTCATCGGAAAAGGCAAACGTTGAAATGCAGATAAAAGCCCTGAATTCTACCATAAAGGAAAAAGAACGGGCTCTGGCAGATCTTGGCGAACTACATAGCCAGGAGATTGCACGGTTAAAAGCGGAAGCAGAAGAACAGCTAAAAAAGTCAGAAGAAGAGAAGGTAAGGATCTCAGAAGAATGGCGTAAAAAAATAGAAGAATTAAAAAAACCATGGTGGAAATTTCAATAAAAATGAAAAGTGAAACAAGAAGTGAAAACCGCTATTCCTTATAAAGTTCTTCTTTAACTCCCGTAAGATAATTGAATTCAAGAAGAATCTGCCTGGCAATACTCCTCCACGGTGAATCACTATTTGAATATTGTCTGCATTTCTTTATTAGCCAGGAGTCAGAAGCTATAAAACTGTGAATAAATAAAGAAAGAGGATTTATACCGAGATGCAGTTTTAACCCCGGAGATTTATGTTTTCTCCAGAATATGACAGCAGCTTTTCCAGTATCAATCTTTCTTATACAGTCTTCGTCAAATGTTACGGGATGATAATGGTAATTTATAGCATCGGGATTATAAATAATTGGAATATGTTTCTTTGCAATCCTGTAGCCCAGTTCATAATCTTCACAGCCATACCACCTGAAATCTTCATCAAACATACCAATATCTACAAGCATCTTTTTTCCAATGGAAGCGTTTCCCGTAACAAGATGATGCCATGGAAGCCTCTGTCCTGCAACTTTATTATCACGTCTGAAACAAATTTTTCCACTTTCTTCGTAATTTTCAAGAGAAGGAACGATCATCTGACGTCCTACAATGACACTTCCCGGGTATTTGCGGTAATAGTTCATATGCTCTTCTATCAATCTCGGATGGGCAAGGACATCACCGTCGGTAAGAAAAATTACCTCTCCCATGGCTTTTTCTATGGCCATATTCCTTGCAGGAACCTTACCTGTATTTTCCTTCCTGTAATAATTAAATAAAAAAGGAAATGTGGAATTTTTACACATTTCCTCTGTGCCGTCTGTAGAACTGCTGTCTACAACAAGGACTTCCATCTTATCATGAGGAAAGGTCTGATTGCCGAATGTACGGAGTACATGAGAAAGAACCGGCCTCTGATTATATGTTCCTATAACTACTGAAATATCTATCATAATTTTCTAGTATATCACAATTAACTGAAATAATGCAATCAGAAGAAGGATTTTAACGAATATACTGACCTGAGCATAAGCATATAACAAAAATCTTCCTCCCGTCACGTGTTACGCGTCACGAAAGCAAATATGTATTATTTATGCTCACTACAGTACAATAAAAGAGCAGTCTACAGGCAGACTGCTCTTTTAACAGAAGAGAGATTATCATTTAATTTCAATTTTCTTGGGCTGAACTTTTTCTTCCTTCGGAAGAACTATTTCGAGAATACCGTTCTTATAACTGGCATTTACCTTATCGGCCTGTATACCGCTTCCTATGGTAAAGGATCTGTAGAAAGAACCGTAAACTCTTTCCTGACGGATATAATTTTCCCCTTTATCTTCCTTCTCGAATTTCCTCTCGCCTTTTATGGTAAGTTGATTATCCTCTAAATGTACATCAATATCCTTCTGTTCCATACCGGGAATTTCTGCCTTTACCACTATTTCATTCTCCTTCTCTATGACATCCACAGAAGGAGCCCAGCTTCTTGTCACAAATTCACCGGAACCTGTTCCCTCTCTTTTCATAGTATCGGAGAATAATCTGTTAATCTCTCTCTGTAAAGAATTCATTTCTGAAAAAGGCTCCCATCTCATTAACATAGCAAATCACCTCTTATATTTTTTTAATTTTATCTGCTTGCATTATTATTATAATAATTTAGCGTGTTTATGTCAAGTATTTTTTTTAATTTTTTTAAAATTATTCAGACCCGCTTAAAATCGTTTATTTTCAAGGGAAAAAATCTATTTTTTCTTTTCAATCCAAATTTTACATTATAAAATTCTTCAAATTTTATCTAAATTCCTGGAGTTTCATCTAAATTATGGAATTTTCGCATCATAATAGTTGAGTCTAATTGTATAAAATAAATACAGGCAATTAATATATAGTTTTAGAGGATCCCATAATTTTCACCTTTATGAAGGAAATGAAAGGTCAGAGTAGAATTTTCTGATTTCTCAATGTTATTTTTACCGAGGTGAGCATAAATAATACATAACTGCTCTCGTGACAGGAGGAAAGCCTTTATTACATGCTTATGCTCAGGTCAATAGAAAGGATTTGTATCAATGAAATTTAAAATGTTTCTTTTTTTTCCGGTACTTCTGTATATTCTGTTAAATTACGTCTGCTCCATTGCTACGGAAAAAACCGCTCTCACTGAAATCCGATTTGGTTCGGATACTGAAAAAACGAGAATAGCCTTCGATATGAGCAAAAAAATTTTCTACACTATATGCCGTCAGGGTAACCCTGATATTTTTACAATTGAATTTCAGGGAACAGAACTGAAAAAAAATATCAAAAAAAGCTACAGACCGGATGATAATCTTATAGAAGAAATTACCTTTGAGAAAATCGGGTATGACAGTGTTGTATGTAAAATAAAATTAAAATATAATCTGCCTTCGGAGAACTATAAAGCTTTTAATATGGAAAACCCTGATAGACTGGTATTTGATTTCTACAAGAATTTCGACGAGAAATCGGTAACATATCTCTCGGAAAGTGTAATATGGGCCCGTATAAGAAAAGGTTCATGGAAAGGTGTTATAAATTTCAATGTAGTGCTGGCAGATCTGGGAAGAGAAAATATCAACCTGAAAGCCATACAGGCACAGGATAACAATAAAAGCAGAGAAACTACAAGTTCTATGGCCAGGAGAACAGGAGCGCTGGTAGCAGTAAACGGAGGTTATTACAATAAAGACGGAGGCCCTCTCGGTCTTGTTATAATAGACGGTATGCTTCAAAGTCCCCATGTGGCAAAAAGACCGCCCAGAACCACACTCGGTGTAAGATACGATAAAAAAATACTCATAGACAGAGTAAAAGCTGACAATAACAGGGTAATATCTCTTTCGGGAAAAGACTGGACGAGAGTTATTTACGCCATTGGCGCAGGTCCCAATTTAATTACAGACGGCAGAATAAATATAACTGCAAAAGAGGAAGAACTGGGGCCCGGAGGAAATGATGTAACAAGAAGAGCGGGGCATACTGCACTTGGTATTACAAAAGACAATAAACTCGTAATGTTCAGTGTAGATGACAGGAAAGCAAAATCTACGGAAAGCCTTGGCATGAATCTGACAGAAATAGCAGAATATCTCCTCAAATTAAATGTAACAGATGCAATAAACATGGACGGAGGAGATTCCACAACAATGGTAATTCAGGGAAAGCTCATAAGCGAAACCTACAGCCCTGAAAGAAAAGTAGCAAACTGCTGGAGTCTTTTTGATACAGCTAATTCCGGATTTGCCCCCGCTTCTATAAATTTAAACCGGACAGGTTATAACAATCTCACCTATTCTCTTGAAATCACGATAACGGATTATTACGGCAATCCCGTTCCCGACGGAACAGGTATAAGAATAAATTCTTCATACGGTGTGCCAAAGCCATCATTTGCCATTACTAAAAACGGGAAAGCTTCGATAAAATATGCATCCATGAAAGCCGGTTCTGCAGTCCTTTATATTACGTCAGGGACTGTTTCTCGGGAATTTAACATGGAATTTCAATAAAATAAAAGAGGCTGCCCTGGCAGCCTCTTTTATCAGTTAAAAACTAGCCTCTTGTATATACTATACCACTCCTGGAAAAACCGTTTGATATTACCTGATGGCCAGGTCTATCATTATTGGAACCAATAAGTGACACACCGCCTCTTCTGGCATCAAATCCCTGAACCAGTTCCGTATGGCCTCTGCTGGCATTTATCCATACATCACCGGGTTTTGCCATATGAAGAGGAACAGGTCTGTATCCCTGTCTCAGAAGAGACTGTTCCATTTCTCTTACATTTACATGATGTCCTCTTATAAGGCCCTGGCTCTCAAGACAGGAACTTACGAAATCGGCACAATTATTGGTCCGTCCTCCGGCAGCAGTAAAGTGAGGAAGCTGTCCTTTAATACTCCACGATTCTCTACCCAGGAACTGTCTTCCCATTGCTACGGCAGCAGATCCTGAACCGTTTGGCGCCACGCCCTGAGGTATATAACCTCCATAATTACCTGCATAGGCTCCTGCATAAGCTCCGTAAGGTCCTGCTCCTGCATAGGCTCCCGCATAAGAACCTCCTCCGTAACCTCCTCCATAACTACCGGGGAAACCTCCCATCATTCCCATACCGCCCATCATGCCCATATTCATACCGCCCATCATACCAATACCGCCCATCATGGAAGACAGGGCCATAAAGAATGGCATTGCCATTGGCATACCACCGAACATCATTCCCGCATTCATTCCAAAGCCCATTCCGCTCATCATACCCATCATCATACCCATGGCCATTGTATTGAAAAGCTGCTGGGTAAACTGACTCAAATAAGGAGGACATCCTCCGCCGGGGAATCCCGGATAACAAGGTGGCTGCCCACCTGTCATGGAAGGAGCCGGGAAACTGGGGAAATTAACGGGAGGCGTATAGGACGGAAAAGAAGGCATATAATTTCCGCCGTAGTTAGGCTGAAAATGGCTTACATTCTGCGGAGAACCCCAGTCTGAAGCCCAGTTATGCCTCAGATTGTAAATCTGTTCACTGCTATTATCGAGTCTGTTATGAAGGGCAAGTCTTTCAGCTCCCGTAAAGGAACTGGTTCCTGTTATCCAGTTACGGAAACCATTGGGACTTGCCTGCATTTTGCCATATTTGGTAGCTGTTTCTCCCTGATAGTTCATGGTATTTACAGCTTCACCCCGTGTAAGACTTCCGTCTGTAATGCCATCATAGGTTCTTGAAAGCTGATTCTGCATCTTTGCTTCAATTGCATTTTTAGGTCCTTCAGTTACAGGATTAAAATCTCCTTTACCGTACAGAGCCATCATGCGCTGGTTATATTTATTTCTCTGTTCCAGTATCTGACGCTCCTGCCAGGATATTTTACCGTCTTTCAAGAATTTCCCTTCCATTTCCCTTGTATCCTGATCATAGTTTGCAAGAGCCATATACTCTGCTTTATTAAGCTGACCGCTTTTCGTTCCATCAACCAGCCTGTTTGTAAAAAGTCCCTGCTGTCTGTTTACAGCTCCCTGGTTCATCATATTAATCATTCCAAACATAGCTGTATACCACCTTTCTAAAAAATTTACTTTTACTAAAACATATCACAACAAAAAAATCTTTTCATCTCTTATATCACGCATTTTAAAAAAAAGTAAATAGTTTTTCCCAAAAAAGCTATTAGCTATTAGTTTTTTTTTAAAGAAAAACCAATAGCTAATTTTATTAATCTACACCATATTACTAATCATTATCTACATCTTTAAAACTGGACACTACAGCCCTGTGATCAGAAGTAACTCTTTCTTTTATTGCACCGGTAGTGCCCGGAATATATTCTTCCAGAGAACCTCCCCCTGCAGTTGTAACTCCTATATGATCTATAAGTCTGTGTGTTACAGGGTGAGACCATTCATCTCTCACTGCAGATTCTGAAGTTACCATATGCAGGTCAGTACCTTCACCGAGCTTTTTTGTAGTGGAACTATTCAGAGTATCATTGAAATCACCTGCAAAGATAATGTCTTTATCTTCACCGGCAGCCATTCTGTCCTGAGCCCATTTATTTATAATACTTACCTGGGCATCCCTTATCTGTTTGCAATTACCTTTCTGACCTGCCTTTAAATGCATGGATACCATAGTAAAATCAAATCCTCCCTCTTTGCTCTTAAATTTTGCAGCAATAGGGGCTCTCAGATGTCCGTCTCCGGCAAGTTCCGGTACCTGTGCTTCCATGATCTCCGTTACGGAAGATTTATCGCATTCCACTTTATTTCCGTTATAAATAATTCCTACCATCTGGCTCTTTCCGTCTTCTCTTTTACCTGTAGTACCGAGTATATAGTCATAACCGGGTAAATTACCTAACACCTTTTTAAGAGCTTTTTCATCGGATATTTCCTGTACTGCCATGACTTCGGCACCTGATTGTTTTATGGCCTGTGCCATATTCTGATAATCCTGTTCTGTTCTTGGCTGTGCACCTGTAGGTTTCCCCTTGAAAAACATCCTGGCTTCATCACAGCCCAGCCATTCCATATTAAAGGTTCCAACTTCAATGGTTTTCCCGTCTATATTTGCCTTCGTTCTATCCATGCCGACCTTTGCCTGCTCGGGAACCAGACCGAGAGGATCTACAAGTTTTTTCCTCTCATCAAATACTCTCTGCTCTACGTTACCTGCCCCGGATCTGTTACCGCTCTCTACAGAAGTAAACTGTGAATTATCACTTCTGTAAAAATTTTCCATTGCTTTCATATGCTGATTTTTTGCTTCAGGTAAAGAACTGCTCTTACCGGAAGAAACAGCACCTGCCTGCATGGATCGCGGATTGGCCGTTGTACGGGATATTAAATATCCGTCTGTTGTTTGATTTGTATTTATCATAACAGTTACGCTCCTTTGTTCGTGATGCGTGACGCGTGACGCGTGACGCGTAATGTATGACCGGACTTTACCGGTATAATATATTATCAGTTATTTTTCCATAAAAGTAAATAGTACATAAGAGTATTTTCTAATAAAAAAATCTTATTATATCGTGACGCGTGACGCGAGGATACTAATCGTTTTAATAATTTACCAGAGTTATTTTTCTTACAGTCCTAAGTACCGTAACAGGTAAATCAGCAACTAAAATCTTATATACTCCTTTGCATAGATAAATGCATATTATGGAATTTCAGTGGCCAGCCCCTTCCGAAAACAAATAATCCTCTTTCTCCTGACTTTGTTCTTCCAGGCATGTCATATTAACTCTTAATGATATTATATACAGGTTTT
>JBEHWO010000351.1:0-7128 GCA_040217695.1 Vulcanimicrobiota bacterium
CTACTTAATTTTTATCTAAAGCTTTATTTTACGCCATTAAAAATGAAAACTCTTATACTTTAAATTTAACAAAATGAGTTCTGTAATAAAACATTACATAAAACCACAGAGAGCTTTAAAAAAGGCCACCATCGTAGATCCTTCCTTTTTCCCGGGCAAATATGCTTTTTCTCCCTATATGGCCTGTGAACATGCCTGCAAATACTGTGACGGCAGAGCAGAAAAATATTATGTGGAAGGAGATTTTGAAAAAGATATTGTCATAAGGGAAAACCTTCCCATCATTCTTGAAAAAGAGCTGAAAAAACTCAGAGAAAAAGGTATTATATCCATAGGTTCCGGTATAAGCGACCCTTACCAGCCTGTGGAAAAAGAAGAAAAAATACTTCAAAAATGTGCCGGAATACTCGCAGGATATAAGTTTCCTGTTTCTGTAATGACAAAATCTTCTCTTATCTTAAGAGATATCGATTTATGGGAAGAAGTTCATAAAAAAAGCGGTTTTATCCTCACAGTATCTCTCACTTTTACAGATGATAAATTAAGAAAAATATTTGAGCCTCATGCAGGTACAGTAGAAGAGAGGATAAACACCGTCATAGAATTTAAAAAGAGAGGCATGTTCACAGGAATCCTTGCTATGCCTTTTATTCCTTACATTTCCGATGTAAGGGAAAATGTTGATAAACTTGCAGACATTGCGCGGGATATTAACATAGATTTTGTCATACCGGGAAGCCTTACATTGAGACAGGGAAAACAGAAGGATCTTTTTATGGATATAATAAAGGAAAATTTTCCTCATATGGCGGAACATATAAAAGAACTTTATAAAGAAAACAGGCAATCAGGCTCACCCATTCTGTCTTACAGAAAGAATTTACATAAAAGCCTGAACAAAATCTTTCTATCCCGTTCCATTCCCGTAGAAATGCCCCATTATATCTATAAAAATCTGGTACCCATCTATGATGAAATATATGTTTTATTGCATCACATGATAAGTCTCTACGGAAGAAAAAACATAAATACTCAGCCCTTAAAAGAATCTCTGAAAAGATACGGCGAATGGCTTTCGAAAGAAAAGGAATTATTTAATCGCAAAAGAAAAGAAAGCTATAAAGTTCTGGAAGAAAAGCTTATTTCACTTATACATTTCGGAGAAATGGAACATATAATAAAAAACGAAAAGCTACATGATTTCATCAGGAAAATTGTTCTGGAAAGAAGAACTTTTGATTATATAAAGTTAAATTTATCGTGATATTGCTATGATAGAATCGGCTATCAGTAAAGAATATTGACGCGCAATACCAACTTCAGTAAAGTCAGAATAAACCTCTATTTTATTTCTTCACACGAAATTCAGAACTTCTTCACAACTTTTTCATAACTTCATATTATAATCCATAATGAAGACACAAAAAAAGAAATAAGGTCCGGGAGAATATTATAAATTTAAAGAAAGAAGATGAAAAAAAATGATTAGAAGAGTATTTCCAGGTAAACATTGTAATTTCATTAGCTGGCCCTGCAAAAAGAAGTATTGGTACGTATTAGGTATGCCGGTATAAAATAAATGTCTTATGAATAGATTACTGAGGTGAGCATAAATAATATATATAAGCTCCCGTGACGCGTAACGCGTTACGCGTCACGGGAGGAATGATTTTATTATATGCTTATGTTCAGGGCAGTAAAAAAGAAAAGGAGTAAAAGAAAATGATTAGAAAAGTGTTTCAAGGTAAAAATTGTAATTTCCTGGTTGCATGCCACGTGACGTGTATGAAGAGAGTTACCAGGTATATTGCAAATATGCCGATATAAAATAAAACAGGAGTTACGCATTTTGTCATTGCGAGGAGCGGAGCGACGAAACAATCCCAACAATTTCTGTTGTAATAATGGGATTGCTTCGCTTCGCTCGCAATGACTGCTTCTTCTGTATTTTTTGCGTAAGTCCTGATAAAAATCTTATGAAAATACGTTCATCTCCCCCTGGTCGATACGTTTTACTTCGCGATACAGGGGGAGAACGGGGTGAACAAAATTGTTTTTCTGAAAAAAATTTTAAGATTTACCGGAATGTTTAAATTTTCGCCACGATAAAATAATTGCCAGAACAATTACTGCTACAATTACCACCAGTAGAATATTTAAAGAAATACCATTTTCTGATTTCTTTTCCTCAATCTTTACCGAAGGGTTAAAGCTTTTCATTTCAGAAAGTGTAACAGGAACAGGAGATGTTTCTATTTTTTCTTTATTCCCGGAAATATTTATTATTGTCTCATCACTGTTACCTTTTATTTCACCTGTGTACATAAGATAAGCTCTTGCAGGCATGACATGAAATTTTCCGGGAGTCTCTGCAACGAGCCTGCAGGTGATCTTTTGAGAATCACCATGATAATAAGCAGTGAAAGAGACACATTTTTCATCCCTTAATTCTCTGTGAGTAAACCAGTAATCCCATTTTTCCCCGGGCGAATATCCTTCTATCTCATCGGAAACATATTCACATCCGGCAGGTCTGGGGTCTTCTATGACAAGATATTCTGAATCCTGATAACCGCTTATCTCAAGTTCTGCAAGTATCAGATCATGAGTCTTTATTTCCATCTCTCCCCTGTCATTCAGCGGTATCTCCTTTTTCTCATCATATGATTGCCCCGGTTCAATAAGATAAAATTTCCTGGTAATATAAAAACCGGAGTCTGCGGGCATTATATTCTCTTCATCTGTATGATATTTCAGATAAACAGTATAGTACATCATACCGGAACCTTTCATTTCGATTTTTACTTTATTTGTCCCGGGAACAAGCCCCTCTCCGAAAGGTATTTCTATCTTTTTACCGGATGTTCCCACATGGTCTTTCGTAAATTTAAAGGAAGTTATTTTTTTACCGTTAACATATAAATTTCCGTTGAAATCAGTGTTCAATTCTTTTGCAGTCTTTAAATATTCCGTAATGGCCATTACCGCGGAAGCAGTATCTTTTGTGGAATACCAGTAATTTCCTTTACGATTTAAAGAAAGATAATTTATTATGGAGGGAATCAGTTTGCTCTCAGGTTTTACAGATACAAGAGCCATAAGGCAGTAAGACGTACTTTCCACTCTGCTCTCAGTCCATCCGTAACCTCCCGGCCATGAAGCTGTCGTTTCCCCGGTTTCTGCGGTTGTCTCCAGTATTTCAATTACATTCAATGCTTCCTTATGAAAACCTGCCTTTTCCAGAGATATGGCAAAAACTGCCATAGAATAAGGATTAAGCAATTCATATTCGCCGTAAAGTGACATAAGCCGGTCACTGCAGTCAACACCGGCAGTTACGAGAGAGAAAACCATGTAAACGTTTGTATTTATATCCTGTTCTCCGGCATAATTATTTTTCAACCATTTTATAGCATGTTTCAATCTCTCTTCATCTACATCATAACCTGCTGATTTTACTATTGAAAGCCCATAAACAACATAGGCAGTCATAAAGGACTGGCTTTTATCATGAGTCCACCAGCCCCAGCCTCCGTCAGAATGCTGAAAATTGTAAAGTCTCTGTAAACCTGTTCTCACCATTTCAGGAAGCTCTTTATTCAGATGTTCATTTTCTGACTTCAGTTCTTTCAGAGTTTTTGCAACTGTTACAGAAGGGAGAAAACGGTTCACAGTCTGCTCCGAACATCCATAGGGATAGGACGCGAGATATTCGAGAGATGAAAGAAGAGAAGAAGAAAGGGAAGGAGCAAGCAGTATGACACATTTTGAAGAAGCTCTTTCTGCATTATCGGGAAGAGTAATTTCTTCTTCAGCCTTATCTCCGGTAACTCCTGAAATGAATACACTCTGTTCTGTACCATGAGGGAGAACAGGAACAGTCATTTCCGCTTCGTCAGATTCTTCGTCTGTAACGGCAATAAGTTTTACCTCACATGTCCCCTGTTTCTTTACTCTCACCTTCCAGTCTATCGTTGCAGAACCGTCAGGAAGAACCTGAACTTTACACTGCTGTTTATTTTTTTCAATAAATTCAACGCCACCGTCCAGCTCAAGTTTTGCATAAACAGTTTTCTCACTGTTCAGATAATTATGTACTACACCCGTTATGACCGTTTCATCTCTTTCGGTAAAAAATTCCGGCATAATGAGCCCTGCAAGCAGATCTTTCTTAACTATAACGTTCTCCGTCTTTTCTCCTGCCTTTGTATCTTTACTTACTGCTCTTGCAGTGGCCCTCCATGTGGTAATAGTGTCAGGGAAAGAGAGATTTACTTCTGCTTTCCCGTTCTGATCTGTTATGACAGAAGGGTTAAAGTATGCAGTAAGGGGGAAATATTCTTTTATAAAATCAGACCGAACAGATAAATTACGTGACATGAAATCATATATTCTAACTTCTTCTTTATCATCATCAACGGCTACAGTATGGTGAGAAGGATTTATATTGTCTCCGTCACCGGATTTGTAAAACCGTTCGTCATGGCTATTACTTATGGAATTATATGTAGAAACACTGTTGCCTCCAGTACCATAGAAGAATTTTTGAATATTCGGCACCGTTTCGCCTGCCACAGCATATATAGAATCATCTGTAAGACTGAAAGTAACCTGAGAGGATACGGGCCTTTTCTTACGATCAACAGTTTTAATTATAAATTTTCCCTTCTCTCCCGGCCTGTATTCTTCTTTATCAGGCTCCAGGGAAACAGTAAGAAACTTATCGTCAGGAGGGCATATTATCTTCTTACTCCCGGTGTAAAATTTCCCGTTACGGAAAAAATTTACTGAAATATAAAAATCAGGTGTATATTTATCTGTTATTTTTAATTTATAACAGGCTGTTTTTTTTGAGAGATCAATTATTTTATAATCCAGGATTTCATGTCCTTCCACAGTGAGAAAGGCTTTTACGTCATCATAGGGACATACAATAAGGAAATACGCAGTATCACCCGGTTCATATATATTCTTATCAGGTATTATATCCACTTTATCCAGATTATTCCAGTTATAATAATCAGTTCCACCGTATGAATAAAGTTCTATAGTCTTCTTTACCGTATTATGATTCCGGTCTTTAGCTCTGCAAACAAACTGATAATACCCCTCTTTCTCCGGAACAAAAGCATGAGACACAGTACCTCCTGTGTCAGTTTTTAATTTAACTGACTCAACAGTCTTCCATTTCCATTTTTCTTTATCATAGTTTTCATAATTAAAATCAAGAAGAAAATCTGTTTCTACCGGATGTCCGTCATTATCCCTTGCCTCTATCTTAAGACTGCCCTTTTCACCGGGATTATAAACATATCTGTCCTGAGTAATTATAAAATAAAAAGAAGCACCGGTTACAAGCATTTTCGTGCTTCCCGTCACTTCTCTTCTGCTTTCGTCTGTAATAGTCACTATTGCAGTATAAATTGCATCATAATTAATCTCTTCCGCAGGAAAAGAAAAAGAGGCTTTGCCGTTTTTATCTGTCTTTCCCTTTCCTGTTTTTAGATACTGTCTCCCGGAAAAATATAGGCCTTTATCCATGAAAAGCTCTTCTTCCCACCAGTTATTCCAGAAAGTAGGATAATAATAATCTCTGTATATCTGCCATTTATATTCTTTCTCAGGCACAGGTGAACCAAAATAATATTTTCCGTCTATATGAAAGGTCATATTATCCCCTTTTATATAATATGCCTTATCAGGCGTTACGGTAATGTTAAATTCCGGTTTTCTGTATTCTTCTACAAGGAAAGTACCTTCTTCTGTCTGTCCGTCAGGAGAGGTACAGATTATCTTATATACTCCCGAAAGCGGTTCTTCCTGAAGTGTAATATCTCCTGAGATAGCACCATAATCATCTGTTTTCAAAGTTTTTTTATAAATTACTCCATTTTTAGAATCTTTTACTGAAATTTTCACATCTTCACCTGACATATATTCAGGTTTTCCGTTTTTCTCATTTCTGAGGATACCTTTGAAAAAGACTTTCTCTGACGCTCTGTAAACAGGTCTGTCAGTATAGATATATGCCATAAACTTGGGCCTGCCGTCAGGGAGTTTTAAATTGATTTCACAGGTATCATCATTGTAAACAGCCAGTATTCTGCAGTGAGCTCCGCTCTTAAAACCTTTGAGATTTATATTTAAAATTCCGTTCTTATCAGTGCTATAATTTCTCTGTTCTTTATCCAGAAAAAGCTTTATATCTCCTTTTAAAGGTGAAGAATTCTTCCTGTCCTGCAGGGATAAAAGAAGCATATCTTTTGAAATTTTGGCAGAAAGAGCAATTGTACTTATTCTTATTGAAGAAGAAACAGAATCTTTTGCAGTAGAAGCCACCAGGTAATAAACACCTGAAGATAATTCAGGAAGCTTCAGAACAAAATCTCCACGGGAGTAATGATTATCAGAAGATTTCATTGTAACACTTTTGTTTATTTCTTTCACCGGAGCAGATTGTAAAGAATAATCTTTATATTTATCGGCAGGTAAATCAGCAGGTATTTTATATAGCTTTAAATTAATATTTTCGTCATGAGAGCCTGTACTATCACTGCAGTATATATAACCTTTAAAAACAATCTTTTCTCCCGGATAATACAGGTGCCTGAGAGAAAAAGTTATCCTGTAAGTATCTGCAAAAGATGGTAAAGAGAAAAAACATACTAACAGAACCATTACATAGATTATTCTTTTCATAATATAAAAAATCCTCACTGAAATGGAGTGAAAAGTGAGTAATACCCTGTTCTTTTCACTCTAATTAAATTCTACTGACCCGGGCAATAAGCATTTAATAAAGGTTTTACTCCTGTCACGCGTTACGCGTCGCGAGAGCATATATTTATTATTTATGCTCACCTCAGTAATAATACCATTTCGCTATCAATTTTGGTATTATAAATCTCCTGGCTTTGCCTGCCTGGGGCTCCTCCGAAAAAAATCTAAACTGGAACAGGCATATTTGTTAGAGCTTACATCATGCCACTTTTCATTATATTTTATTCAAATAGACTTGTGCCGCCGTGATATTTTTTGCCCTTCGGGGACTTCGTTGCTCCGGAGTACCAGGCAGGCAAAGCGCTATGGTTGATAGCAACCTGGTATAAGTTATGAAATACACTATAA
>JBEHWO010000352.1:0-7029 GCA_040217695.1 Vulcanimicrobiota bacterium
ATATTGAAACAAATGAAGGAAAACCTCTTAAAGAATTTCTTCTAGACAGATCTTTGAACAATGAAGAGAAATGTCTTTATATTATAAATCTTTTAAATAAATACACTTATATTCTTTTTATTGATGATTTTCAATTTATAAAAAAAGAATCACATAAAATTTTCATATATACAATCAAAAAATATTTACGAACATCCAGTATATATATTATTTCTTCGGAAAGTCTTTCTCTTTCTCCGGTAGAAAGTATGGATGTCTTAAGACTTAAAGTTAAAGGTTTATCTGAAGACGATAGTATTTTACTTTTTACAAAACTTCTCATGTTTCATGATTTTGAACCTCTTCCTGATAGAAATATAATTATGAAAATAGTTGAACATTCGGGAGGATATCCCCTTATTTTAAAAACCTTTGCCTGTTTACTCGTATCAAAAACCTCTACTGTTGAAGATCTTATAGAAAAAGGAGATCTGGACAGGGATACGGAAAAATTTTTATTCGGAAAAATAATGGAAGAAACAGGCCGTGAAGAAAAAAATATCCTCGAATTTTTATCCCTCTCCCGCATATCCCTTTCTTCTGATTCTATAAAAAAAATAACTCATATTGATAATATATCAAAATATCTGTTATTACTTGAAGATAAGATGTTTCTGGAAAAGGATATTTCCTGTAATTACCTGCTTCAGCCTCTTTTAAAAGCATATATAAAAAAAGAAACAGGAGAAAATAAAAAGATTTATCTTAATAAAATACTCGGTGAATTCTTTGAACATGAACCTGAACTCTGGAGTGAAGCTTTTTATCATTATATGAATGCAGGTGAACCGGAGAAAGGCAGTAGTTTTTTTCAAAAAAATATGGGAAACCTGTGTTCCATGGGATATTATGAAGAGTTTATGGAAAAAATTGAACTGTTAGAAAAAGTAATTCCTCTTACGGAAGACATGAAAATCATGAAAGCAAACGTACTGTCCATACAGGGAAAATGGAAAGAAAGCCTTAATATACTTGAAGAAATTAAAAATAAGATTACAGATGAAACATTAAAGGGAGAGGTTTACTCATCTCTCGGTGGTCTTTATCTGAATATGGGTAATTTCCGTAAAGCCAAACCTCTTTATGAAGATGCTCTGAGGATTTTCACGAAATTTAATAATTCAATAAGGATAACAAAAATACTCAATTACCTTGCCATTATCTATGGTTTTTCAGGAAATATGGAAAAAGCCTCACTTCTTGCAGAACAAAGTTTTACTATTGCTCAGGAAGGAAAAAATGAAACAGGTATGGCTTTCTCTCTCAGAGCGAAAGCTATAATATGTCTTGAACAGGAATATTTTGAAGAAGGTCTTGCTATTTCCGAAGAGTGTCTTGAACTGACAAATAATATAGGATCGTCGCGCCTTGTATTCTGGGCTCTGGATAATAAAGGAAAGGCTCTTACAGGTCTCTGCAGATATGATGAAGCCAGAGAGTGTTTCGAAAGAAATCTTTCTTCAGGAAAATACGTAAGGGATAATCTTATGATAGCTTTTTCCTGTCTCGGCCTCGGAAGGGTTTTTTATGAACAGGGTGATTTTGATAAAGCTTATGAATACTATAAGGAAAGCATCAAAAATTATCTTCTTATAGGAAATAATGTTGGTGTTGCAATGTGTGAATATTATACAGGCCTTATTTTTGAAGAGAAAAAAGAAATTACCAGAGCCATTCATATATATTCAGCAGTTCTTGAAAAAGCCAGAGAAATATCTTTTATTAAACTGGAAGTAAAAGCAGAGATAAAGCTTTTAAAGAGTAAAATAATAAATAGAGAAATATATCCTCATTCAAGAGATATAAGGGAGATAAAGAAAAAAATTCCTCCCTATTTTATAAGAGAAATGGTAGAGGTTGATATTCTGCTTTCTGAAGCATGTTTGAGAGAAAATAAACAGAAAGAACAGGAACATATTCTCAATGATATTCTGGCTCTTTCGGAAAAATCCCGTTATGTTTATGGCATTGCAAAAATATGTTATGTAATGAGTAACACATCAGGAATAGATGAAAAGACAAAAAAACTTTTAAGAAAAAGAGCAGAAGAACATATGAAACTGCTGACCGGCAGTGAAAAAAGAGATTTAGATTCCTTTTTTATTCAAAAAGACAGGGAAGTGGAGAAATCATTTATTGTAAAAACAGATAAGAAAGATTTTATTGCAACTATATCTGATGTGGAAGAATTAAGAATGAGAAAAAGTGATTTTATCTTTTTCCTTGATATACCCGGAAAATTTGCCTTTGAACATGATAAAGGTGAGATAAATATTTTCAGGAAAAGAACGATTCTGTCTCTTCTACTTTTCCTTATTCGTAATGCAGGAAAAGGTTTTTCTCAGGAAGAAATTTATAAAGAAATATGGGGATGGGAATATGATGAAATTACAGGCGGTACAGAGGTAAGAAAAAATATATCCCGTCTCAGGGATTTACTCGAACCTGATAAGGATAATTTAAAATATATATTACTCAGAGAAGCCTTCCTCGGAGAAAAGGGAAAGTATTATTTTAACAGTGATACCCACTTCTGTTTTATTGATGAAGTAGTGAGTCGTGAGTAGTGAGTCGTGAGTAGTGGAGTTTAATTAAACGCCATGCAATTAAATACGCATCACTCATCACGAACCACCCGTCACGCGTTACGCGTTACGCGTCACGATTATAACGCATCACGCATCACGCATCACGAACCACCCGTTACGCATCAAGATTATAATAAGTTTTTCCTTTCTATTTATTTCCTGAAGATTACCGCTCCATACCGACCAAAATAATCTCAAACGTTTCACCTTTATGCAATACAAAACCTTTACCGTCATTATCTTCTTCTTTAAATTTAAATCCTTCGAATACTCCCGTAAGTTTAAGCTTCTGTTCAGCCGGAACTACTGCCCCGAATCGTCCTTCCATATTTGTATGGAAACGTAATTTTTTCTCTTTCCCGTTGGTTCCCGGATATTTTACTATAAGAGTAGAGTCGGGAATGCCCTTACCGGTATGTTTATCCACTATCTGACCGAATATTGTAGCAGCCGGTTCTATTTTATAGAGGTGATTTTTTTTATCTTTTTTTACCTCTAAAAGTTCTTCTTTCCTTAAATAAAGAGCGCCTTTCCCGCCTTCTTTCTTCTTATAAATATCTGCTATGTAATCTCCTTCGGGAAGCTTACATTCTATTTTTCCATTACTGTCTGTTAAAAATTCTTTTATAAATCTGTGGGGATATCTTTCCTTCCCCTGTACATATTCTTCTATCATTTTCCTGTCTGTCGGGCCGAATAGAGACATTATTTTTACGACTGCTCCTTTAACAGATTCATCTGTAATAATATCGCTTATCTTAAGATTTACGAGAACCTTTTCATGAGGCGTTAACCGAAAATTTTTTACAATAGATTTCTCTTTGATGGTAATGTCTTCTTTATAATCATAATGAAGTTTTTCTTCTATAATAAGCGTGTAATCATCGGAAGGAAGAATTGCAGAATAATTTCCTTCACTGTCTGTATCAATTCTTTTTTTCTTTCCTTCTTTATTTATAAAAGTAAGATATGCATTTACAGGTAATTCTTCGGATGAAGTAATTTTACCGCTCATATGAGAACTTTTTCTGGTACAGTGCACCGTAAAAGATGCAGATTTCAATCTTGCTATAATACGTTTTTCATCAGCTACCATTGCAGTCGGAATAAATATGTAAAGGTCGTCTCCGTCTACTGTAAATGGCCAGTTATGCCTGATATCTACCTTTACAGAATCTTTGAAAATACTGGTTTTTATCCTTCCCCAGCCGAAAATTTCAAAGGGATCTATATGTTTTATATCCAGAATATTTCCGTCAAAATCAGTGGCATCCAGAAGATTTATACGTTTCAGTTCCACATATTTAACTGTCTCTCCGGCGTTAATCTGTAATTTTATTTTAAAATTATAATAGCCAATACTTTCTTTTGCTATAAAGGTTTCACCATCTTTTTCCACAGGCATATGCCCTGCCAGTATTGAGAAAGGCGTTCTCGGATATAATGTTCTGAAACTCTTTGTATAATACATACCCTGAGATTTTTCCCCTACAGGTAACTGCAGTTCTTCCCATTTATCGTCCGGTATATTGATAGAAATATTGATTTTTCCTCTCAGATTGAATTTTGCGTTAATATAGAGGTGGTCTATGGATTTTGCCTTTCCCGGAAGCTTTATGTCAGGATCGCCGTATATTTCACATTCATATACCGTTATCTGATTATAATATTTTGATAGTTCATAATTCCCGTAAGCTTCGCCTTCCGTCATCATAAGTGAGCTTTTTACGGTGGCAGTAAGTGTGTTTTTTGCCTCTTTTACGGCTTCTCCCAGGGTATAACCGAACTGCATATATTTCATTATTTCAGAGACCAGTATATCGCCTTCAAGTTCAAGACCGCACATAAGCATACCCATAAAACTTGATGCCCCCTGCCTTATGGACATGAAAGGTATATTCTTTTCAACAGGCACATCCGAATAGATCCAGTCTATTTCATTCGAGGAAAGCCAGAGGCCCGTAGTTCTTGTGGTGATACAACTGAAACAATAGATCTGAACCGGCGGTATAAGAGGTAAATCTCCTGCTCCGAGACATTTTTCCGCACATCTTATATAAAGGAGTATGCCATGATTGCCTATATAACAGAGAAGAGATTTTTTCAGATTTTCTATTATATTTGAATAGCGGTTGTCTTTCCCGTAAAGTTCTGTCATATGCCAGCCGTTATTTTTAAGGTTGTTAGATATAAAACATGCACTTGTCCGCAGTGTTGGAACTTCCGCCGCTGCCCCCATTTCTTCAAGGCATGTCACACTGTCTGAAGAAGAAATACCTTTCAATTTAATATGTTTTCTGAGTTTTTTGTAGAGAAAACTTCTCTGAAACAGAAGTGATGCATCCAGTATATTCAGACCATGTATTCTTCCCTGTGATGCTCTCACATAATCTCCTTCAAAGAGGGTATAATCTCTTATAACATCGGTCTTCCAGTTATAACCTATTATGAAATCAGGAAGGAGTGTCTGAACAAAAGGAAGACTTCCGGGAGTGCCGACTGCTGTAATATTATTGACATGTTTATATTCAGTCGAAATATTTATTATTTTTTCAATCTCAAGACCTGAATTAACATTTGAAGCATCATATATAATCCCCTTTTTTATTGCACATATATATGATCCCAGTAACGAAAGAGAAGGACATCTGTAATCACTTACAAAAGTTGTTTCTTTACCGTTCATATCGGAAGAATTGATTATTACAATGTCTTCCCATGAAGATTTTCCGCTGAATTTGATTATATCTTCTTTTGTTTTCAACGTCTTATGGCCCGGTAAATCAGAAATATCCCCTAACAGTATAATCTTTCCCTTTGATTTATGAACATTAAATCTGGATTTTTCTATAAAAAGGAATTTTTTATTTATCAGTAAAGGAAATGCCATCAGAGCAATGGGAAAATCTTCTTTTGAATATACTGCTATATTACCTGAATGATTGACTGTATCAGCTTCTTTAAGAGTGACATCGTAATATCTTATAAAATGCTCTGTGAGATTATCTTTAGAATTTCTGTCATATAAGATTATGGCAGGATTTTTTTCTTTTATAAAAAGTGCTGAAATTTTTTCCAGTGCTTCATATCTGTCTTCTGCGGAAATTTTATATAAATTCATAAATAGCCTCCCCGATTTCATATTATTTCTATTATAATTTAACTTTTCCCTATTAGCAATAATGAGAAATTTTTTTGTAAAATGTTAACAAAATTTTTACATTTTTAAATAACATTCTATGTTCTTTTCTGATATAATTTTTTTATCAGGTTCATTTACCTGATTTATCTTCGCGTCACGCGTTACGCGTTACGCGTCACGAAAGGGAGACTATGATTATGAAGATAAACTCACTCAACAGTCAGATTATAAAACCCCCTGTAATGGGAAAAGCTAAAGAAGAAACTCCTCTGGAAGTAAAAGATACACTTGATTTAAACAGCAGTAAACTGGACACGGCCAGTATTATAGGCGGAGTAACAGGCGGTGTGTTAGGCGGAGCAGGTGCAGGTTATCTCGGTTTACAGGCAGGTGCAGGTGTTGCTCTTGTAAGCAGTCTTGTTTTTCTGCCTGAAACACTGGGAGATTTTGCAGGCCGTATTGCCCTGGGAGGAACTATAGGAGGAGCAGTAGGACTCGTATCCGGTGCAGTTCTTGGCGCTTATCTCGGAAAGACTGCCGCAGATTATGCGACAGGAAAGAAACATTTTATAACGGAATCCGATAATCCCGATGTGGCAAGAAAAGGTAATAAAGCGGATAATTTCGACCATTTCAAGGGAGTCGATCTTGGTTTTGTACATATAGGTAAATTTACGGAAGGTCCGAAAGAATTCGAACAGGTAGAAACTGTAAAACCATCCGATATTATGCCTGAAGAACAGGCAAAGAAAATGACGGAAGGTATGTTGAAAGCCCTTACATCGCCATGGTATAAACCTGATATGTCTACTCTGAAAATGGATCCTGACGCTACAGTCACTCATTATATGAAAGAAGAGGAAACCTTTAAGGGAATAGCCATAGGGAAGGATTTTAAAATAGGCAGCGATAATCACGAATTAAGCGAAATGGAAGAGCCTTCAAAAGCTATAGTATTCCATTTTGACGGTGAAGTTCAGGGTAAGAAGAGAAAAGACATAAAACATACCCTTATGACAGGTAATCCTAAGGGAATTAAAAAAGATAAATAAAGATTTTCACCGTAAAAACCTCCGGGAAGATTACCGGAGGTTTTTACTTTTGTAATATACTCCTTTACATAGATAAATGCATATTATGGAATTTCAGTGGCCAGCCCCTTCCGAAAACAAATAATCCTCTTTCTCCTGACTTTGTTCTTCCAGGCATGTCATATTAACTCTTAATGATATTATATACAGGTTTTACGACGAATTTCTT
>JBEHWO010000353.1:0-7027 GCA_040217695.1 Vulcanimicrobiota bacterium
GATACGGTAAAATTGAAGAAAATTTCCGCTGAAGAAGATGATTATATCCTTCCAATAATGCAGGATGTTAATGATATTTTTCTTTTAACTTTTTTATTTTATGAAAAAATATCAGCAAAGTTTATGATTCATATGGTTTTAGAAGATATATATCCAAGTAGATTAAGGGAACTATTTAAAGCTAAAGAAAAAGCAGAAGATCATGAATATCTTAAAGAGGAATACTTAAAAAAAGTTATATCTTCTAAAAAATCTATGAAAAATGTAGAATTTTATTTTGGAACCTTAAGAGAATTTACAAAAAAGGAATTTTCAAAATCTAAAGCACCGGATCAGTATCTAAGTTTAACAGAAAAAATATTCAAGAATATTAGTATTGATAAAGGATTAATAATGAATTTATTAATAGAGAAAATCAGAGAATCATTCAGAGGGGAGGGATACTATAATTTAATAGTGTTAAAAGCCCAGGTTATTTTAAATTTCTTACTGGCTTTAGAATTAATTAAAAATACAATGGAGGTGAACGACTTGTCAGAAATTAGTATTAAAAATAATTTAAGTGAAAAAATTGAAAAATTCTTCAAGGAAAATGATGGTACTTTTTATAATGCTCAGGCAAAATCTTCATTTTTACTCGGTGTTTTAACCAAAAACCTGTTAAATATCCAATATAACGAAAGAGGATCCAATCCTTTTATAAAACGTTTGAAAAATCTTACAATGAATGAAAGGGATATAAAATCTTTATATCCCCAAATAATAAATAAACTTGAAGAATATGATTCAAATTATTATCAGCAACTTGAAGAAATAATTTCTGCTTATCTGACTTTATCCGGGACAAACTGGAAAATATCGGTAGATGAAATTAATTATTATTTTGTACTGGGTCTTACCCTGTACAAGTTAGATATATTTAAATTACAAAAGGAGGAAAAATAATGACACAGGTAAGTAACAGAAGAGAGATTGTATTTTTATATGACGTAACGAATAGTAATCCCAATGGAGATCCTCTGGATGAAAATAAACCAAGGATTGATGAAGAAAGTAGAAAAAATCTGGTTTCAGATGTAAGATTAAAAAGAACTGTCAGGGACTATCTACAGGATTTCAAAAATAAAACAATTTTTATAGTAGAAACAAGAGACAAAGATGGAAATTTAAAAACAAAAAAAGATCGACAGGACGATTTATCTATAAATTCTGCTGATGATCTGGTAAATAAATGTGTTGACATCAGACTATTTGGAGCTACAAACGCTATAGAGAAAAAGACCATCATCTTTACAGGACCAGTTCAGTTCAAATTCGGTGTATCATTACATAAAGTAGAAACAAAGTACATTAAAGGAACTACTGTTATGCCTTCAGGAGAAGGACTAAAGCAGGGAACATTTACTGAACAACATATTTTGCCATATTCCCTGATTTGTTTCTACGGAATTGTAAATGAAAACGCCGCTAAAAATACTAAATTAACTGAAGAAGACCTGGATTTACTCTATGACGGTATCTGGAATGGCACAAAAAATCTCATATCCCGTTCAAAAGTCGGCCAGATGCCAAGATTTTTACTTGAAGTAATCTATAAAGATGATAATTTCCACATAGGAGACCTGGACAAACAAATTAAATTAGAATTAAACACAGTAGGAAGAGAAGAGGAAATAAGATCTACAGAAGATTATTCTTTAGACCTGAGCAGACTGAAAAAAGTTTTAGATGATAATAAAACTAAAATTAAAGATATAAGAGTCAAGGTAGATCCAAATGTAAAAATTACCGGATGGTATGGTGAAAACGAGGTTAAAAAATTTACTATAGGAGGCTAATTTTATGAGAATCCTTGTTTTTGATATATGGGGTGATTACGGTCATTTTAAAAAATTCCATACCACATCATCACCTCTATCATTTTCCATTCCTCCTCCTACGGCAGTCTATGGAATTATTGGTGCAATTTCAGGCATCCCTAAAGAAGATTATACTAAAAAATTATACCAATATAATCTGAAAATTGCTGTTGGCATCAATAAACCGGTAAAGAAAATGAGAATGGGGGTAAACTGGATAGAGTTAAAAAAGTCTTTTGAAAAATTGGAAAGAGCCCCACAGATAAAGCAGGAATTTCTCCAGGATTGTAGCTTTCGCATATATATATCAGGAGACAATGAATTTTTAGAAAATTTCAAAAAACTGCTTTCAGCTCATAAGTCAATTTACACACCATGTCTCGGTACAAGCCAGTGCCTTGCAAATTTTCAGTTTACAGGGGATTTCAGTGGAGAAGTAAAAGAGGCAGATGAAAAAGGAATTTCCATTCATTCAGCTATTCTTAATAACTATCCTCTAAAAATAGAAGATGGCAAATCCTATCATAAAGAAAGAATGCCTGTTTTGATGAAACCTGACCGTCAGGTAATTGACTACAGAGAAATAATATTTGAAACTAAAGGTAATACCATATGTATTACCGGTGGAAGTTATATAAATATATCAGGTTCAAATCCCATTGTATTTATTAACTAAAATTATTCTCAGGCAGAACACTCCCGGTCTGCCTGAGACAATTTTTAATATAGAGAAAGGAACTTTATGGATAGTATAAAGTCTCACCCCGATAAATCACTGGTAACTCATTTAACTAATGTAACAGAAATTGCAAAACGAAACATTCCATTCGGTTTTGAACATTTAAAAAAAACACTGGAAATAACAACAAAACTACACGATATAGGCAAAGCTACAGTTTTTTTTCAGACCTATCTTAACACTACTGATGAAAAAGAAAGAGGAGAACTGAAAAAGAAAAAAGAAACAAATCACGCAAAATTTTCTGCCCTTGTTTGTTTCTGGGCAATACTGGCAAATAAAGAGATAGATATTCTTTCACTCGGATTTAATCTATCAAATAATGAAGGTAAAAATGCTCTTATATCCTATATCGCAGTTCAACGCCATCATGGAGACCTGAGCAAACCTGATTTTCTATTTGAAGATAAGGATATAGAAATATTTACAAAACAACTCCAATCAATTACAGAACCTGTAATCTTAGAATTTGGGAAAACTTTGTCTATAAATCTTGATTATGAAAAAATTCATCTATTTCTTAGCAATCTTAAGAAGTTATCAATAAAAGTCAAAAGATATATAATGAATCTCAAAAACAATTCGCAACCAGATCTTTTCCTTGAGTTGAACTGGCTTTATTCTACCTTAATAGATGCAGACAAACTGGATGCAGGTATATCCTGTGAAAATCTCCCGGGAAGGCCACAGTTTAACAACCCGGAAATAGTCTGTAATTATAAAAAAACAAAACAATGGGATGAAGCTACTGAAGGAGTTAATCTATTAAGAAACCAGGTATATTTAGAAGTAATAGGCAATTTAACTAAAATTACCGGTCCCGGTATATATTCTCTAAATGTACCTACAGGTCTGGGAAAAACACTTACTTCTTTTTCTCTGGCAATGAAATTAAGAGATAAAATACATAAAGAAAAAAATTATTATCCCAGAATAATCTATTCACTTCCGTTTACAAGTATTATAGAACAAAATTATGCGGCCATACAGGATACCGGTATTGAACAGGATTCCGCTATAATGTTGAAACATCATCATTTAAGTGAAGTTTCATATAAAACTTATGAAGATGAAAATGATTACGAAACTTCAGAAGCACAGTTATTAATCGAGAGCTGGCAGAGTGAAATAGTTATAACTACTTTTGTCCAGTTATTTCACTCTCTTATAGGATATAAAAATAGAATGATGAAAAAATTCAATAAAATTCCATCAAGTATTTTAATTCTTGATGAAATACAGGCTATTCCGCTGAGATACTGGAAAATGATTAATGAAATTTTTTCTTACCTTACTACTCAAACCAATACATATATACTTATGGTAACAGCGTCGAAACCATCTATGGTAAAAATAGACAGGGAACTTGTAGATAGACCTTCCTATTATTTTGAGCAGATGTCCCGATGCAGAATAAAATACATAGATGAATCTTTCGATAATCAGGATTTAGTTATGAAAATAGAAGAAGAACTTGATAATAATCATTCAGTGCTGGCAGTATTAAACACTATAAGTTCTTCCATAAATCTATTTAATGCTCTATCCAGAAGAGAAGATGTAGAATATCTTTATCTATCAACAAATATAGTTCCCTACGACAGACTGGAAAGAATAGATAAAGTCAAGAAAAATGGACTTAAAGTTGTAGTATCGACACAGATGGTCGAAGCAGGAGTAGACATAGATTTAGATGTAGTATTCAGAGATATTGCTCCTTTTGATAGTATTATGCAATCTGCCGGCAGATGTAATAGAAACTTTAAGAAATCCGAGGGTACCGTCTATGTATTAAATCTTGAAAATGGTAAATATAGCAAACAAATTTATGATAAAATACTGCTTCAGGAAACAAAGAGAATATTACTGGAAAATCCTGAATTTCCTGAAGCTAAATTTTTACATCTGGCAGAAGAGTACTTCAACAGATTAACACTTGTAACAAGCCAGAATGAAGAATATATAGAATCTATTTATTCTCTTAACTACGATGATGGAGATTACTCAGTTAAAGAATTTAAACTTATAGAAGAAACCTATCCTAAAGCAGATATATTTGTAGAAATAAATGATGAAGCAAAAGAAATTTTCTCCAAGTATCGGAATATTAAACAGATTAAAAATAGGTTCGAGAGAAAAGAAGAGTTCAGCAAAATAAAAAATAAATTTTCAAAATATACAATATCTGTCGGAGAAAGTAAAGCCAGGCAGAATCCGCCTCCTGTTATAGATGGAATTGGATATATTTCTTCTGAACAGCTTGATGAATTTTACGATAAAGAAACAGGGTTTAAAAGAGAAGGTGATTCTGTTATATGGTAAATCTTAAAACAAAGCATAAAATAACCGGCACTTTAATCTGGTATTATTACATCTGCCGTCGGGAAGTATGGCTTATGTCGCATTCCATAGAACCGGATCAAGAGAATCCTCATATAGAACTTGGAAGACTTATAGAAGAAGAAAGTTACTCAAGAGATAAAAGAATACACTTTGCAGAAATTGCCATAGATCTGGTCAAAACTAAAAATGGAAGCGTGTGTGTAGGTGAAATAAAGAAAAGCTCAAAAGCAGAGAAAAGTGCTTTCATGCAACTTGCTTTCTACCTGATGGAGCTTGAAGAATATGGAATTAAAGCAAAAGGAGAATTACTCTTTCCTAAAGAAAAGAAAAAGGTCGATGTAATATTGACAGAAGATTTACGGAAGGAATTAACCCGGTCAATCTTTGAGATAGATAATATAATAGAACAGTTAATTCCTCCACCTGTCAAGAAATGCAAATACTGTAATAACTGTGCATATAATGAATTCTGTTGGGCGTGATTGAATTATGAAAAAAACCATTTATTTATTTAACTCAGGTATTTTACAAAGAAAAGATAATACAATATGTTTTGAACTTGAAGAAGGTAAAAAATATTTACCGGTAGAGAATATAAGAGAAATAATGGTATTCGGAGAAGTTGACTTGAACAAGAGATTTTTAGAATTCATCTCCAGTAAAGAAATATTAATCCACTTTTTTAATCATTACGGTTACTACTCAGGCAGTTTTTATCCAAGAGAGCATTACAATTCAGGATATATGATATTAAAACAGGCTGAATTTTATAGTAATGATTTAAAAAGAATCGAACTTGCAAAGAAGTTTGTTCGGGGAGCAATTCAAAATATCCAAAAAGTGCTTTCCTATTATAACAGTAGAGGTAAAGACTTATCAGGAATTATTTCATCTATAGATAATTTAAAATCTTCTCTTAATAATTGCGCTGATACCAATGTTTTAATGAGCATTGAAGGAAATATTAGAGATAAATATTATGATGCTTTTGACATTATACTTAACAACCCTGATTTTAAATTTGAAAAAAGAACCAGGAGACCACCTCAAAATAAGCTGAATTCATTAATAAGTTTTGGGAATAGTATCCTCTATACAAAAGTTTTAAGTGAAATCTATAAGACCCATCTTGATCCCAGAATAGGATTTTTACATACCACTAATTTTCGACGGTTTAGTTTAAATCTGGATGTAGCTGAAATATTTAAACCAATTATAGTGGATAGAATTATTTTTACTCTTATTAATAAAAAGATATTGAAAAATACTCATTTTGAAAAGAAAAGCGGTGGCATTTTTCTAAATGATAAAGGTAGAGAATTATTTCTAAAAGAAATGGAAGAAAGGGAAAAAACAACAATTGACCATAAGAAACTTGGAAGAAAAGTATCTTATAGAAGATTGATAAGAATGGATTTATATAAATTAGAAAAACATTTAATCGGGGAAGAAGATTACGAGCCTTATATTTCTGGATGGTAATTTTTTGCTTGTTTATTTCGGCAAATATTTGTTATAATAGAAAATAAATCAAATTACAGATTGGGTAGAAAATCTATTAATAATAAATGTTTGCTATAGTAGTATATGATATTAATGTTGATAGAGTGGTAAAAATTCTAAAAATCTCCCGAAAATATTTCAACTGGGTGCAGAATTCTGTCTTTGAAGGTGAAATTACAGCTGCGAAACTTGAAAAATATAAAGTGGAAGTAAAAAAAATAATAAATTTAGAAGAAGATTCTATACTTATTTACACTTTCAGGGATACAAAATATAGTAGACGAGAAACTATCGGCAAGGATAAGGGTGGAGATACAATGTTTTTGTAATGATTTTCTGTCGATGTAGAATAGTGTAAAAAACACCGGGGTACGACAGAAATAAAAAACTGTACAGAGAAAGGATTTTCTAAATTTATGAAGAATAATTTTTATAAGATACAATATAAGAACGTATTATAAACTGTCAGTGTGACGGCCGTCCAGCTTACCTAAAAGGAATTGAAACTGCTGAAACCAGAAAAAAACAGTTTAATAAACATGAACCGTCCAGCTTACCTAAAAGGAATTGAAACTTGGTGTCC
>JBEHWO010000354.1:0-7012 GCA_040217695.1 Vulcanimicrobiota bacterium
GCGTAACGCGTTACGCGTCAGGATATAAGCTGTTCACCATTCACTAAATCGAGAGGTATATTAATAATGACGTTTTTTCATAATCATATATACAAAAATCTTTCACCTCTTCTTATGTGGAAAGGAATTTTTTATTTTGAAGATATTTTTTTTCTTGATAAAGATGATTTGCTTACTTTATATTACAGTGTTCCCGAAGATACTGTTGCTCTGGCATTAAAGAACTGTCCCCATACAAATCAACTACTGGATGTTCTGAATAGTGAGGAGAGAAAACATATCGTTTTCATTATTAATTCTTCCGATGGTGATATTATTAAAGCCAGAAAGGAAATTGAACAGGAGTTCAGAGATGGTATGTTTTTACATATGCAGATTAAATGTTCGGAAAAACTTAAAAAGAGGAAATTATGTCAGCTCTTTTATTTAATTTCCAATATCTCAGAATTACTTGATTCTAATAATGAAGAAAAACTGAATGTCTTTAAAAATCTACCATTCTGGATATCAGCAAAATTAATGGAATCTTTACCTTATTATCAAGCAATTAAGTTTTTTCACTTGCTTGAGAGCAGCAATACACTCTCTGAGAGTCCATCAACAGAACTTCCTCCTTTCTGTGAAACATTCCACGAAAGTATAAATTTACCTGATGAATTGTTAACAAAAATTACTATATATAAAATATTGAATAGAGAATTGAAAATATTTTTCAATAAATTCCTTTTTAATTCATGTTCCGGTCTTTCTCTCATCTCTTCCCAGAATTATAGAGAAGCTCTTACTTTTCTGAAAAAAGCCTGTACCCTGGTACCTGAAGATTTTTTTGCAAACTGGTCTTATGCACGGGCATTATATTTTTGCGGAGATACTGAAAAAGCAATATCTCATTATCATATCGCCGTAGAGCAAAAACCTCTATTAAATCAATATCATCTCTTTAATGCATTTTCACTGAAATCTGGAGGACATATGACAATGGCTATGGAAGAAATTAATATGTTAACTGTTTTATCACCTGACTATCCCTATGGTTTTAAGCTACTAGGCAATTTTCATATGATTAACGGGGAATTTTCTGAGGCAATTAAAAGCCTTAACAGATCTCTTGAATTACTGCCTGAAGATATACAGACTTATTCAGCTCTTATTGAGTGTTATATTCAACAGGACAATATGAAAGAAGCTGAAAAACTGGCATATAAAACACTTGAATACTCTGATATAAAAAAAGAAACAATTTATTTCAAGCTCGGAGAAATCTATAATAAATATGAGGATAAAGAGAAAGCCAGAAATTTTTATGAAAAATCTCTGAAAATAAAAGAAGATTATTACCCTTCTATCACCTCTCTGGGACTCTTAGAACTATCTTCCGGTAATACAGAATACGGTCATAGACTGCTCTCTGCATCCTTAATTTTACAGCCGGAGGCAGTATGGATCAGAAAAACACTCGGAGAAAGCTACATAAAAACAGGAAAACTAGAGTTCGCTCTTAAAGAATTTACCGCTATTCTTGATTTGTACCCTGATGAACCTTTTGCCCGTTTAAAAGTCGAAGAGCTAAACAGGGATTTAAAAGATTAACGGGATTATATGAGAAGCGTGACGCGTAACGCGTGACGGGAGGAACACATTCTCATAGTTGTGACCGAAATGGTCTTGGCCGTTAACAGATTTTTTTACTCTTAATCCCATTAATCCCTGTCCCTGTTTAATCCTGTTAATCCCTGTCTGCAAATCTTTCCCAGAGTTTTGCGGCAAGTTTTACCGAGTGCTCCCTTATGGACTTTTCATCAAGAGTTGTTAAAACTCCGTTTCTCATAAGAACTTTACCGCCTACAATAGTAGTATCAACTTTTGCATCTGAAATACCGAACAACAGGTGACCCCAGAAATTATTTATTGTAAGAGGTGTGGGAGTAATATATTTTACCAGTATTATGTCTGCATAGGCATCTCCGGTCAATTTTCCTGTTTTATGAGGGAAAAATCTTTCCACTATGGCAGGGTTATTATGTAATACCATTTGAGGAATTTCCGCATAGGCAACTGTAGATTTATGATTTACAATTTTATGTATCAGGTTTCCCGCTCTTATTTCATTGAACATATTGCCGGTCATACCGTCACTTCCGAGGCCGAGCATAACGCCTTTCTCGAATAATTTCAGTATCTGAGCAGTCCCTACAGCATTATTCATGTTTGATTGAGGATTGTGAACAACGATAGTACCGGTATTTTTAAGAATTTCCATTTCTTCTTCTATTATATGTATACAATGGGCTGCTATAGTTTTATTCCCGAGTATGCCGAGTCTTTCAAGACGTTCTACAACTCTTTCTCCATATTTTTCAAGGCTGTAATCCTGATCTGCTTTATCTTCTGCTACATGAATATGGAAACCAATATCCAGACCTTCAGAAGCTTTTTTACATTTTTTCATTGTTTCATCAGACAGAGTAAAAGCGGCATGGAGTCCGAAATGAGATGTTAAGAGTTTGTCTCCTTTTATTTTTTCTGCAAAACGGGCATTTTCTTCTATACCTTCTATGGCTTTTTTTTCTCCGTCTCTGTCTGATACTTCGTAACATAAAGAACCTCTCAGACCGGCTTTTTTCATTCCTTTTGCCATAAGATCAAGACTCCCAGGTATTGCAAAGGGACTTGCATGATGATCCAGTATTGTAGTAGTGCCTGCTTTTATACAGTCTGTAACTCCTGCAAGTGCACTGTAGTAAACATCTTCATCTGTAAGAACTTTATCCAGTTTCCACCAGAGTTTTTCCAGAACCTGAACAAAATTTTCTGCCGGAGCACCTTTCATTGATATACCACGGGAAAGAGCACTGTATAAATGGGTATGGCAATTTACCATACCGGGCATTATCAGCATATCAGTGGCATCTATAAAATAATCATACTCTTCTGACATCAGCTCTTTAGTATGACCTACTTTTTCAATTAAATCACCTGAAATCAATACTGCTCCGTCTTCAATAATACCGGCGCTATCCTGAGTTATTACTGTTCCTTTTGCTATAAGGGTTTTTGACATTTGAATTGCCTCCTTGTTTTTTATTTGAAGTAATGCTATTCTATCATATAATATTTTTTTTGTAAATTTCAGCTGTCGTCAATCAACTTTTGTAAGAGGTACCTATGAAACATTTATTAACTGATAAGATTAATAGTTTTCAGGGAATTATAGCAGCAGGATTTAAAGATCTGTTATCTTGCGATGAGTTTTATTATAATGAAGCAGAAATATTTCCTGCTGCAAGTATAATAAAAATTCCTGTAATGATTGAATTTTTCAGACAGGTGGAAAGAAACAAAGTGTCTGTTGAAGAAAAGATTATTCTTAAAGAAGGCGATAAAACAGAGGGAGCAGGAGTTTTATTCGAACTTCATAACGGAGTGGAATTAACTCTGCTGGATCTGGTTAAACTGATGATTGTCATAAGTGATAATACTGCTACAAACATATTACTTGATTATACAGGATTTGACGGGGTAAATAATTTAATGAAGGAAGCAGGAATGAAGTCAAGCTGTCTGAGAAGAAAAATGATGGTTCCTTATAAGGAAGAGCAGGAGAATTTAATATCTGTCAGAGATATTACGATGCTTATGGAACAGCTTGTGACAGGGAAACTTCTTTCTTCCGAATATACCGCTCTGTCTATAGAAATTCTAAAAAGACAGCAATATAATGAAAAAATTCCTCTATATCTTCCTGAAAAACTTCCTATTGCTCATAAGACAGGGGAAATAGAAGGGGTAAGACATGACGTGGCAGCAATATATCTGCCCGGTAGAACTTATTTGTTTTCTGTTTTAACCAGAAATGTTTCAAATATTATAGAAGCAGACAGAATTATAGGGGAGATATCAAAGATTATATATGATAATCTTTCGGTAAATATTCTTACCGGGGTGAGCATAACGGGTAACGCGTAACGGGAGGAATGATTTTATTACATGCTTATGCTCAGGTCAGTAAATTATAGAAATTCTCTTAAATAAGAGTTGTTCAGGATGTGAAGGGCTACAGTATTTTCAGGCTCCAGATCCAGTATTTTACTGCAATAGAGTGCTCCTTCTTTCAGATTTACCATAGTAAGCCCCAGATAGGCTTCTTTACTGTCTGGAAGGACATTTATTCCCTTTTTCAGCATTTCTCTGGCCTTATCAAGTTTATTCATTGAATAATATATCATTCCAAGATATTCATAAACAGAAGGATATTTTTTTTCTCCTTTTAATTCAATGGCTTTCTCTAAACATGATACAGAAGTATCTATATTGCCAAGCCATTTATTTATGAGACCCGAATAAAAATAAAATGCAGGTTCGTGAGGATAAGATTTATTAATCTCTTCAAGTGTTTCTAAAGCTTCATGCAAAAGATTCTGGGCTATATATTCTTCTGCCAGCTTTATCATTAAAATTTTTTTCTTTTCAGACTCTTTAGATTTCTCAATATCATAGGCAATTTTTAAAATTTGAAATTCCCTCAAAGAAGGTTCTATTCTGAAAAGGGTTTTTTCATCTGTTCTCTGAGCGATGTTTTTATATATACATGTGTCGGGAAGAACTGTATTTATGCTGATAAATGTACCGAATAATCTGCAGCAGAGGGGACGAAATTTATAGACCCTGCAACCGGAAGAATAAAATGGACAGGCAGGTCTGTCTTTCTCTTTCATGAAACTTTTAAAAGTATCTATCTTATCTCTTTCTTCTTCTGCAAGATGTGATTCAAGAAAATCATATTCAAGTGAAGATATGGGAGGATAATTTATATCAGAATTACAACAATAATTACACCCTGTACATGACCCGGCCGTTTTATTAATAAATTTTTCCTGAAGCTTTTTATAGATTTCATCAAGTTTTAAAAAGATTTTTTTCATACAAATACTTCTAATGTACCTCTATATCAAGTTCCAGTCTTACCTGGTTGTTCATCTCAAATCTCTGCTGTTTTACAAAATAAACAAAACTATCAGCACTCAAAATATTATCTCTGAAACGGGCAACTACTTTACCGCTGGCTTCACATTTTTCTTCTCCGGCATTCCATTTTAACATGTCAGACTGAAATTCCTGATCCTGTTCTATGACTCTTATTATTACGCCTCCCATAGCATCAAAATTCTTTGTCTGCATATCAAAATCAACCCTTGATGCATTTACTTCTATAAATGGTTTATCCTCTTTATAAATTATCCCTTTTGCATTTTTTTTTGCCAGAACCCTGTTGTTTTCACGGTATTCCAGTTCGTCAGATGTAAATTCCCATTGTTTTTTTCCGGCAGAATATCCCTCTAATTTAATATCACCCAGAAGTGCTTCCATATGACTTTTTTTCCCCGGATCATCTTCAAAGAAGATGATATCTATCAATAAATAAGCAATATAAATAGAAATTATTATTGTCAGAACAGGTCTCCATTTGAGTAATAATTTCTTATAAAGACTTTTTATAATATTCAAATATTTATTCATAATATTTATTTTTTCGATAGAAACTATCTTTTCCCTTTATAAAAGCTATAAAGTAATAATAAGAAGGAAATAATAAAACATATCAGAGAAAACACATCACCGTAAAACGTATAAAATGTTGTTGCACCATGAGGAAATATATGACCATAAATTATTCTGTCTTCATAAATAGGTGTGCTTTCAACTATTCTGCCGAGTGGGTCAATTACACCGGACACTCCCGTATTGGCACATCTGACAACAAATGTATGATTTTCTACTGCTCTGAATATTGATATAATATTATGTTGATACGGAGCAGCAGTTCTCTCAAACCATGCATCATTGGTCAATACGATTATACACTGTGCCCCTCCAATCATACATTTTCTGGATATATCAGGGAAGATAGATTCAAAACATATGACTGTAGAAAAATTTATATAAGGTGTCTTAAAAAGAACTGTTTCATGACCTGCTGTAAACCGTGATATTGGTTTTATTATCTCATTTAATCCCGGTATTTTCTCAAGATACTTTCTCCAGGGAAGGTATTCTCCGAAAGGTACAAGATGCATTTTATAATATTTGCCTTCCATATTACCAGGCGGGGAAAAGAGCAGTGAAGTATTAAATATTAATTTTGATTCCGGCTCTATGTCAACAGTACCTATTACTAAATATGTTTTAATTTCATTTAAGAAATTTTTAATTGAAATCATAAGATTATAGTCATACAATAGTAATGACGGTACAGCAGTTTCCGGCCAGAGCACAATATCTACATGTTTATTTACAGCAGTTCTGGTCATTCTAAAATACTTGTCTATTGTATCCTTGAAATGATCTGCAACCCATTTTATGCTCTGATCTATATTTGGCTGTATTACGGCAATATTAACAGGTGGACCGGAGGAAACATTAAACGTGTTCAATTGAAATATGCCATAGCCTGTAGTTAATAATAAAACAGCTATGGTAATCATTGCATATAGAAAAATACTTTTTTTACTTTTGAGATTGGACGATTTAAATAAGCCCGGGAATTTGAAAGCAAGTATTTCTCTGAAAACTTCATTTACCATGCATATAATAAACGTGATTCCGCCAGCACCTGTAATAGAAGATATCTGTATAAGCGGTAATATATTATATTGCGTATGTCCGAGATTTATCCAGGTAAATCCCATAAAACCGAGCGATCTTACCCATTCCATAGATACCCATAAAAAAGGTGTAATTGCAATAATATAAGCCGATAGTCTACATTTTAAGAAAGATATAATGAAAGATAATACTGCCGGATAGAGTCCGTAAAAAATACAGTATGTAGCCCAGGCTATGTAACCGCCGGGGAGTAATGTAAGCCAGTAGCTTACACCGCCCATAAAAGTCATGCCAAAGAGCCATCCGTAAAAAAAAGACTTCCATGGTTTTTCCGTATAAAGAACTTCCAGGATTGGAATGAGAGAAATCCATATGAGCCAGTTAAAATTAAACTCCGGGAAACAATAAG
>JBEHWO010000355.1:0-7006 GCA_040217695.1 Vulcanimicrobiota bacterium
CAAGAGAATGAGATTAGAGGAGAGCAATTGAGGCTTTGGAAAGACAACGACGAATGACATTGTCAGGAGGTGTTGTCTTGTCCCCCAAAGCCACCGACAGGGTCGGTGGTTGTTTACTACTAGATTTATATAGGTTTTAGATGTGCTGGGTGTTAAGTAATTATAAACCCAAAACCAGACACCTGAAATCCAAAACCCAATTATAACTTGATTGATATTGTTATTGAACTTATGGGAGGGGAGAAGCCTGCAAAAGATATTATTCTTGAGGCACTTGAGTGGAAAAAACCTTTATTACTGCCAACAAAGGTTAAATACAGAGATATATTAAAAGCAGTAGAACTGGCAGGCAACTGCGGCGCAAAAATATCAAATGTAATATTTATGGAAGAAGCTGTTAACTGAATCCTGTAACAACCAGGACCGAACCGGTCACAACGAAGAATGAGAATTTGTTTCTCCCGTCACGCGTCACGCGTCACGATTCTCATATAAATCCTGTAATTTTCTGTTTATTTTCGAAGTCTCTGGGCAGTGAATTTCATTTCATCTCCCAGATGAATCTTTATATAACCGTCTACTGTGTCAAAGTCTTTCTTTTTAAACCATCCCCACCCGCATGCCTGACTTGATTTATCTCTTCCGAGCCAGCTGAATTCAAATCTCTTTCCTTCAGGATAATAGGTTGCTGTACCGTCAATTTCACCGGAAACAAGACCTATTTGAAAAGATCCTGAACCGTCTTCTTCAACTTTGATAAAGGTTTTCATGGAGTTATCTTCATCACTCCATATATCCATTCTATAAATATGCCATAACCCTACATATTCTCTGTCAATCTTTGGCATCCTTTACTTACACCCTTTCTGATATTCCTGAGTATTTTACTGGCAATAATTTTATAAAATTTTAGCATAAATTTATAAGTAATAAAGTATTTTTTATTACTTATTATTCATTAAAATTAACTCTTACGTCTACTGTTTCTTTTTTTCCTACGTCACCCGGATAGGTTAACAGAGAGAATACAAGAGCTTTTGCTTTTGTTTCTTTCGGGACGCTGAAGACCAGGGTGAAATCCATAGCTGCTCCGGGAAGTAATGATGCAGCCGCATAACTCTGGGTTTTATCGGATTCCTGTCTGGCATCATAGTCAACAGGAGGATAGGACTGGCTGTTTTCGTCGGCAAGAGCGGTATTACCGGGAATTCTTTCTGTAAGAACAGGTGTCTGTGCCTTCTTCAGGCCGTTTTTTAGCCTGCAATGGACGAGTAAAAGTACATCATTTGCGCCCTGTGGTTTAATAGTTCTCCCTGCCTGATAGTATTTTTCCCTGTATTCTCCTTCTATCTGTTCTACACTCAGAACCTGAAATTTCCATTTTCCCGTGAACAGTTCATCACTTATTTTCCCCTGTTTTACTCCATCAACCTGGTAAGTTCCTCCAGGCACGGATAATTCATAGTTTCCGGATTTTTCAGTAATTACCATGTTAAATGCAGAAGCTACATCTTTCAGCGGAACATAGGCCCGGCCGTCTATAATTCTTACGTCATCTGAGGCAACTTTGCCGTTCATAAAAAGTTTCAGATTTTTCTGGGCTGCTATAACTGCCGTGGCTATGATTGATACGGATACTATAATTCCTATTAACATTTTCACTTTTTTATACATAATGGTTCTCCTCATTCATAAATTTTCAATCCCATGCATTTTATCATAAAAATATATTTTTATAAATAAAAATTTGATATAATTATTTATAGTGTGTTTCATAACTTATTAGAATTTAATTAGAGTGAATAGTGTATAGTGTATAGTGTATAGTGTATAGTGGGTAATGTTCTATTCTTTTCACTTTTCACTTCTCACTTTTCACTCCTTTTTAATTATGCATTGTTATGAAACTAACTATATATTTAGAGTTACTTTTTATAAGGATAAAAGTATGAGTGAAAAAAATATACATGCGGTAACTGGAGCCTATGGTTATTCCGGTAAATATATTGCCAGACGTTTACTTTATGAAGGTTATGAGGTTCATACGTTAACTGACTCACCGAATCGCTCTAACTCTTTTGGAGATAAGGTAAAACCATGGCCCTATCATTTTGGTGATTTTAATAAAATGATTGAGTCCTTAAAAGGTGTATCAGTGCTTTATAATACTTACTGGGTGAGATTTAATTATACTGATTTTAAACATTCCGTTGCTGTGGATAATACATTGAAACTGTTTAAAGCTGCCAGTGAAGCAGGTGTTAAAAAAATCGTCCATATGAGTATAACAAATCCGTCTGAAATTTCTCATCTTGAATATTTCAGCGGAAAGGCAAAACTTGAAAAAGCTCTTATTAATTCGGGTATGTCTTATTCAATACTCAGACCTGCCGTAATATTTGGCCCTGAAGATATTTTAATCAATAATATTGCATGGATGCTCAGAAAATTCCCTTTATTTGCAGTCTTTGGAAATGGTCTCTACAGACTTCAGCCCATATATGTTGAAGATCTTGCACGCCTTGCAGTAAGAGAAGGAAAAAACAGTGAAAATTCTATAATAAATGCTATCGGTCCCGAAACCTTTACATATCGTGATCTCGTTAAAGAACTCGGTAGAATTATCGGGAAACCTCGTCCTGTAATATCTTTACCTCCTGTTTTAATATATCTTGTAGGGTTACTTATGGGAAAAATTATGGGAGATGTAGTTATTACATGGGATGAAGTGGAAGGTCTTATGGAAGATCTTTTGTATGTAGATTGTCTCCCCGCCGGAAAAACAAAATTAACGGACTGGGCAAAAGAAAATGCCTCTACTCTGGGTATAAAATATGCAAATGAGCTTGCAAGACGGAAGAATAGATTACTTGCCTATGACAGATTATGAAAGAATGAGTGGTGAGTAATTTTTCTGCTGCCCACCACTTTACTGACCGGAGCATAAGCATTTAATAAAAGTTTTTCTCCCGTCACGCGTTACGCGTTACGCGTCACGCGAGCATATATGTATTATTTATGCTTACCTCAGTAGATTACTTAAAGCAACTCTCTTGTAGTTCTGTCTGGATTTTCAGGGTCAAGTCTTATCAGTGAAAGTTCCGGCCCGTCATGGGCTGCAGTAAAAGAGTTAGTATTTCCGGTTTTTTCCTTCCATGATCCTGTAATTCTGGCTGATTCATGGACATGTCCGTGTAGAGTAATAAGAGGCTGTTTTTCTTCTATAAAATTTTTTATGGCAATACTTCCTATATGGGTATCTACAGGGACATAGTCTATCATTTTTCCGTCTAAAGCGGCTCTGTCCAGAGCAGTTTTATAGGGAGGGCCATGAAAGAGGAAGATTGCTTTTTCCAGATTATCTTCACCTGCCAGATTATTCAGATCTTTTTGTATGGTAGAATATTTTGTCTCATATTCCGACACTGTAATGGAATGAATGCCTTCTTCTGGAGATAAACATCCCGGTTCCGTATATCTTGAAACATCATATCTTTCCCAGTCTTTTAATCTGAAAGGAGTGGGAGGCACATAGGAATAGCCGTAGATATTGAAATTTTTGAAAGATATCTTTCTCATATGAACATATTTCCATAAACCTCCTGTTGATACATCCATTATGGAAGCTTCGTAGAATCTTCCGTCATCATTTCCCAGTATAAGAAAAACAGCGGGATATTTATCTTTTAATATATCCTTCAGCAGTGAAAATTCTCGTGCAAGAAAATCATTGATAAAATCCCTGTGAGACAGGTTTATGGAAGTCATCATAGAAGCTATGCCCGATGGCATGAGATCGCCTCCCATAAGTACAGCATCAGGTTTTGCTTTTTCTATGGCAGCAAAAAGTTTTCTGTAACGTTCCACGGAACCGTGAAGATCACTTACGAAAAAACATATCATTTTATAAGTCTTCTCCTCATAAGAACCAGATCTATATTAAACAGAACAAAGCCGAATATTATTATATAAAGAAAATTATATATCATTACCGGTTCTATTCTGCCAAGTACAAGAAGTCTTTCTATATTTACGACATGAGTCAGAGGAGAAAGCCATCCTGCCCATCTTATCCATTCGGGAAGTGACTGAAGAGGGAAGAAGACATCGGAAAATAGAAACATAGGCGTAAGACAGAGTGTAAAATAATAGTTAAATTCATTGATTGACGGCACTATACTCGTAACAAACATGGCCAGTGATGAAAGCATAATACCTCCAAGTAATGCTACAAAAGGTGTAAGAAGAGCCCAGGGAGAACTGACCAGTCCGAATAGAGAAATAATAAAAAGGACTCCTATGGCGCTCAGTATGCTCCGGGAAGCACCGTAAAGAATTTCTCCTGCTATAACATCTTCTATGTTTACCGGAGTGGCAATAATGGCATCGAAGGTTTTTTGATATTCCATTCTGACATAGGAACCATAGGTACATTCAAAACTGGATGTGAACATAACGGTGACTGCTATGAAGGCCGGTGCTATAAATTGAAGATAGGACATACCGTTTATATCTGTCACATAGGCACCAAGGCCAAAACCCATGGCAAGAAGATTGAACAATGGTTCTATAAGAGGAGGCCAGAATTCCGTTTTCCACAGCATGAGGAAAACATCGAAATTCCTCTGCCACACTCTCAGTGCTCTGTATGAAACTCTGTTTACCGGCAATGTTTTAAACATGTTACAAACTTTCATTGTTGAAGATAGTCCTCCCGTCACGCGTTACGCGTTACGCGTCACGAAGCCTCATTTAAGGTATGTCCTGCAAGTTTTAAAAATACGTCTTCCATAGTGGCACTTCTCTGCAAAACCCTGTCCGCACCTTTAAGAAAAATGGTCTGTCTTACACTGTTCGCATCATTACAGTATATATAAAGGGTATCTCCGATATCTTCTATCTGGAGATTTTCAGGCAATTTTTTTAATATATCTTCTTTTATCTCTTCATTCATATGAAGTTCAATAACTTCCGGTTTCACATAAGTATCTATCAGTTCCTGAGGTGAACCCAGGGCAAGAATTTTTCCTTTATCCATTACGACCAGCCTGTCACATAACTGTGCGGCTTCATCCATGTAATGAGTTGTAAGGATCATTGTTGTGCCCTGTCTGCGGAGGTGCCTGAGTTTCTGCCATACAAGATGTCTTGCCTGAGGGTCAAGCCCTGTGGTGGGTTCATCCAGGATAAGAAGGTCAGGTCTGTTTATGAGTGCTCTTGCAATGACCAGACGGCGCTTCATTCCCCCTGATAATTCCCTTATACGGCTGGTACGTCTGTCCCATAGCTGAAATAATTCCAGATTTTCCCGGGCAGTCTCCAGGGCAGTGTTGCCGGGAATATCAAAATATCTTGCATAAACCAGCAGGTTTTTCAGTACATTTAAATCAGGATCCAGGTTGTCTTCCTGTGGTACCACGCCGAGTCTGCTTTTAATATCTCTCATGGAAGATCTTACATTCATCCCGAGAACGGTAAGTTCTCCGTCTGTTACAGGAGAAAATCCATAGATCATTTTCATTGTAGATGTTTTCCCCGCACCGTTGGGGCCGAGAAAACCGAAGCATTCTCCCTGTAGAACTTCAAAGTCGATGGAGTCTACGGCAGTAAAATCTTTATATTTTTTTGTGAGTTTTTTCCCTGTTACTACTGTTTTTTCTGCTGTCATAGATGTTCAAAGTCAGATTTTTCAATTTCAATAATTCTTGTGCCATGTTCTTTACCTGCCGGGATTTGTTCTGCGTTTGTTGTATATATTTCTGTGAATCCGCATTTCCTGCATATATATGCCACAATCAGACCGACTGGCTCTAAAGTCGCTGTGCTGAACCATCCATGTTCTGTCCAGACAAGGGCAGCTCCCAGTGGTTTTTTACTGAAACCGTACTCGCCGTACCTTTCCTGAAGAATACTTTCTATTATAACATTATGGCCGCATTTCTGGCATGGATTTTTTTGCCTTAAATCTTCCGGTATTTTTATTTCCGATACATTTATTTCTGACATGGTAAATTCTTTTTCCTTTTTTCAGGTATTTTACCATGAAAAGTGAATAGTGAAAAGTGAATAGTGAAAAGTGAATAGTGAAAAGAACAGGACATTACTCACTATTCACTACTCACTTTTCACTCCTTATTTGTGAAGTTAATTACTAAATTTATGACAAATTGTAAAAAAGTATAATACTTTGTAAATTCGCTGTTATTCCGGCAATTTTTTGCTTATAATAGTTACAGTATAGAATAAAGAGGTGTTTTTATGATAAAGGTTTTGCTTATTGACGATGACGTAGAATTACTTGGACTGCTTGAAATTTATCTTTCCAGAAATGGTGTCAGTGTTTACAAAGCTACTTCGGGAGAGGCAGGTCTTTCTATGCTGGAGAAAGAGAAGTTTGATGTAGCGATACTGGATGTAATGATGCCAAAGATGAATGGTTTCGAGGTTTTGAAAAAGATAAATGCCGGTTACAGTTATCTGCCTGTGATTATGCTTACTGCAAAAAATGATGAAATAGATAGAATACTCGGACTGGAAATAGGAGCAGATGATTATATAGGAAAACCTTTTAATTCCAGGGAATTACTGGCAAGGGTAAGGGCAGTTCTGAGAAGAAAGGAACGATTTATCCAGGAAACAGAAGAAAAGGAAAAAAGAGGAAGACAAAATTTATGTACCGGTTCAATAGAAATTGATCAGGAAAAGAGGAAAACTTTCATAAAGGGAAATCAGGTGGAATTATCGTCCCTGGAATTTGACCTTCTTAAAATTTTCGTTCAGCATAAAGGTATAGTGCTGTCAAGAGAACGTATAATGGAACTTGCAAGAGGTCAGACAACAGGGTTTGACAGAACTCTTGATGTAAATATAAGCCGTCTCCGTCAGAAAATAGAAAAAGATCCGAAAAATCCTGAGTTTATAAAAACGATATGGGGGGTCGGGTATATTTATTCGGGAGGTTAATAATGATTAAAGTATCAAAGCTTTATATTAAAATTTATATTTA
>JBEHWO010000356.1:0-7006 GCA_040217695.1 Vulcanimicrobiota bacterium
TAACGGGAGGAAAACTTTTATTACATGCTTATGCCCGGGTCAATAATATTTAAAATAGTGAAAAATGAAAAGTGAATAGTGAAAAGAGTAAAAAATGAAGGAAAATAGTTTTTCTTAAATATTAATGCTCACCACAGCAAATAAAAAGGAGAAAGATTATGTTTAAATATGTGTTTATATTAATATTATTATGTATCACCTGTTATGGGTGTAATACCGGCACAAAGGCAGACCGGTCTCCTGCACCTGTACCTGCAATTAAATATTCCTCCAGACCGGCGAGTATTATAATAAAAGCAGAGATAAACCGGCCAAACCTGACTCCCAAGCAGGTAGTTTTATCAAATATGACTGACTTCTGTCTCTATGGAAATAGAACATTAATATACAGAATTGAAGGAGAGAAAAAGGAAATTTACGCTTCTCCGGAGACTATTAACTACCCGATAATGAAAAAAACAATAATACAGGAAAAAAATATACAGGATCTGTTAAAACTTATTATAGAAGAAAAAAAATTTTTCACTCTGAAGAATCAAAAAAAAGAAAAAAAAAATATTTCCTATTCACTGACTGTAAATATAGATAAAAGCAGCAAAACAATAAATTTTTATGATAATGACCGGAAGGAATTAAACGATATATATACTCTATTAAAAGACTATACAGCAGGTGTCTCAGAACCTTACAGACCTCAAAAAATTTCCATTACAGTATATAATGTGCCTGATTATATAGAACACTGTACCAGGAAAGCTACTATGTGGACCTGCAAGGATATAGTTAATCTTGAAACACTGTCAGGGAAATATGTACCCGAAGATATTCAGGGTAAAAAGCTGGACAGTCTGTTAGATTTTTTCACAAAATACTCTCCCAATGATTACTATTATTTTCAGGGAGAAAAAGTTTATGGTATATTCTGTAGACCCTGTTTACCACATGAAATTGTCAATGATAAGTGAAAAGTGAAGAGTGAAGAGTGAGAAGTGAGTAGTGAGTGGTGAAACCACACATCACGCATTACGCATTACGCATCACGTACCAATGAGAGGTGTAAAATGGCACAGATTATAGTTCACGGCGGAGCCGGCAAAATAGATAAAACAAGAGAAGAAGAAGGAAATAAAATTATAGAAAGAATCCTGGATGAAATAACAGAAATTATAAGAGATAAAAATCTTACAGCTATTGACATAGTAGAAAAAGCCGTTAATATGATGGAAGACGAAGAAATATTCAATGCAGGATATGGCTCTGTTCTTAATTATGACGGAATTGCAGAAATGGATGCTTCTATAATGACAGATGATGGGAATTTCGGTTCTGTAGCATCTATTTACGGCGTTAAAAATCCTGTAAGTGTGGCAAAAAAGGTAATGGAAGAAACGGATCATCTCATATTAAACGGTAAAGGTGCAGTGGATTTTGCCCGTATTACAGGTTTCCCTGAATTTACTGCCATCCCGGAAGGAAGAAAAAAAAGATGGAAAGAACTCAGAGATTCTATGGAAAGAGATGAAACAGACAGTGGAGAATTAAGATACTGGAAAAAGCTCAAACAATTCAGTAATAACTATTATAAAAACAGAGAAAAATACGGTACTGTAGGAGCAGTATGCCTGGATAATAAAGGTCATATTGCTTCTGCTACTTCTACAGGAGGTATATGGTTAAAATTATATGGAAGAATAGGAGATACTCCCATAATGGGAGCAGGAACCTATGCGTCAGTATACGGAGGAGCATCTGCCACAGGACATGGTGAAGCAATCATAAAGCAGTTTCTTACGAAAAGGGCGGTAGACTTAATGAAGAACTACCCGGCCTCTGAAGCAGTTCAGATTGCAGTAGGTGAGGCTACCCGGGCAAATTGCAGTTGTGGAATTATAGGAATAGATAAAAATGGACATATAGGATATAGTTTTAATACTCCTTCTATGTGGTACGGGTACAGGAAAATCGACCTGAATTTATATGAGAATCGTGACGCGTAACGCGTGACGCGTGACGGGAGGAACAGATTCTCATATTTCGTTGTAACCGGACCGGTTATGGTTGCGAACAGGATCACATAAACAAAATTACCAGGACTGATTATCCTGGTAATCTTTTTTAATCTTCCCTGTCAATTATGCCGAGGACCGGACTTGAACCGGTATGGGCTTTAAGGCCCGGAGGATTTTAAGTCCTCTGCGTCTACCATTTCCGCCACCCCGGCTATTGAAATTCCTGTAATTATATCATATAGATTTTAACTTTGCAATAACTTAAGCAGACTTTTCTTCTATAGTTACATTACTTTTATTGCTCATCCATACGGAAATAGCCAGTGCTATAAGTGCAACAGCTATTACGCCAATCCTTAAACCCGTTGAAGGAGCTATTACAACAGGAGCTATCAAAATAGCTACCAGGTTCATAACCTTTATAAGAGGATTCAAACCGGGGCCTGCAGTATCCTTAAGGGGATCTCCCACTGTATCGCCTACTACTCCTGCCTTGTGAGCTTCACTGCCTTTACCTCCAAGAAAACCTTCTTCTATTTTCTTCTTTGCATTATCCCATATACCGCCGGCATTGGACATAAAAACAGCCATAAGCTGACCTGTAAGTATGGAACCTGCAAGAAATGCCCCAAGAGCAGTAACACCAAAAGCAAAACCTACAAGGATAGGAGTAAATATACCCAGTATGGCAGGGCCTATAAGTTCTTTCTGTGCTGCAGTAGTACAGATATCAACACATTTTGAATATTCAGGTTTATTCTTTCCTTCCATTATACCGTCGATTTCTCTAAACTGACGTCTTACTTCTTCCACTACCAGAGAGGCAGCTCTTCCGACAGCATTTATGGCCATTCCGGAGAAAAGGAAAGGAACTGCTCCGCCTATAAGAAGCCCTATAAATACACCAGGTTGATTGACCTGTATTCCTATAAACTCTAATTTTTCCTTTGTTATTGCACCAATATTCATTGGCATTAGCCCGGCCTCTTCCACAAAAGAACTGAAGAGTGATGTGGCAGCAATTACAGCTGTGGCAATAGCAAGACCTTTCACGAGTGCTTTTGTAGTATTTCCTATGGCATCCAGTTTTGCTACAATTTCATGGGCTCTTTTATTCTCGCCGCCGCCTTCTTTCAGGGCACCGGACATTTCAAATATACCGTTTGCATTATCTGTAATGGGGCCGTATGTATCCATGGCAAGAATATAACCGGTAGTAGTAAGAAGTCCAAGCCCTACAAGTGCTACTCCATACATTTGAAGTGCAGGATATCCGTTAAATATCAGCAGAGAAGCTTCCACACATCCGGCTATAACAAGGATAGCCCACACACTGCTCTGCATACCATGGGCAAGTCCTGTAAGTATCAAAGTAGCAGAACCGGTTTTTGCCGAAGCTGCCGTTTCAGTAACAGGGCCCTTATCAATATGGGTATACATATTGGTAAGATACAATATAATTACCGCCAGAAAAACACCTGCTGCAGTGGCAGCAAAAAAACGCCACCATTCAGGAGCACCGGGTGTGGTGAAATTTAAAAATATATAATTCACGACACCGCAGCCGACAAGAGCAGCCCCTGCCGACACAAGAAAACCTGTTGTAATAGGAACCATAGGATCTTTCATATCCTCTGTGCCTTTAACAAACCATGTGCCAAGAATTGAGGCAAATACTCCTACAGCTCTCACAAGGAGAGGATAGAGTATAAGGGCAAGGGTCATAGAAGAAGCCAGTTCTGTGCCGAATTTATCGACAAAACCGAGATATGCACCTGCTCCGAGTATAATTGCTGCTACAAGTGTTACTTCATAGCTTTCAAATACATCGGCAGCCATACCGGCACAGTCTCCCACATTGTCTCCCACATTATCAGCTATTACGGCAGCATTACGGGGATCATCTTCAGGAATAGATTTTTCAACTTTACCGACAAGATCTGCTCCTACATCTGCTGCCTTTGTAAATATTCCTCCGCCTACCCTCATAAAGAGAGCAGCAAGGCAACCGCCAAATCCAAATCCTACAAGAACTTTCATGGCATTCTCTTTGAAGATGAGAAATATAATAGTGGCTCCGAGAAGGCCAAGGCCTATCGTAAACATACCCGATACTGTTCCTGCATTAAAAGCAACCTCGAGAGCCCCTTTAAAACTTTTCAGGGCTGCCACGGCAACCCTCAAATTTCCCTGAACGGCAAGCCACATACCCATACGACCTGCCCCGTAGGAAGCAAGAACTCCCAGGAAAAAAGCTATTGAAATACCTACTGTCAGAGCAAGCCTGTTAGGCAATTCTGCATAAATATTCCAGTACATAAAACCGAGAATAACAGTCATAATAACAACAAATATAAACATCGTCTTTGCCTGGCGATTAAGATAAGCATTGGCTCCTTCCTGAATTGCCTTCGCTACATTCTGCATTGCATCTGAGCCTTTGTCTGCTTTTCTGACACTGAATACAATCCATCCCCCATAGGCAAGAGCTATAAATGCTGACAAAAGTACAGCTATAAGAATGCCATATTGATTTGAATTCAGTTGTGGAAGGACTATATCGCTTTCTGCTGCAATAAAAAATATACTACCCATTATAAATTATTATCTCCCTTCATTAACATGTGGAGAGCATCTTCACAGGAGTATTTTTTAATAGAGTCTTAGTTGCATGAAAAAAACTTACATACAAACCTTTTTAACTCCTTAAATCTCACCCCCTGCTCTTTTATATTTACCGCTAAAAAACAGGTAAGAAATTTAATAAGTAAATAAAAAAATAAATTTGATTCTATCTATTGTAACGGCCTTTACTTCTCTTAGCCTCAGTATTCTTCTTAAGATCAAGCTGTCTTTCTTCGCTATCTTTCAAAAACTGGGCAAGTTTTTCTTCAAAATTCACACCCGGTTTTCTTGAGGCACTCTGGCTGACATTTGATCTTGTCTCACCATCACCTGAAGGCCTGAACTTTTTTTTCTGAACAGGTTTTTCCTGTCCCGGTTCAGGTAATCTGGCCTGTTTGATAGATAAATCAAATTTCCCCTTTTTATTCTTTCCTATTACCTTTACTTTTACCTTATCATCTTTTTTAAGAAAATCATTGACTTCCTTTACATATTCCGAAGAAATTTCAGATATATGAACAAGGCCTGTCTGGCCATTCGGAAGTTCAATAAAAGCACCGAACTTGGTTATACTTACGACTTTTCCTTCTACAATTACTCCTATTTCCAGGGACACCTTTCTAGCACAATCCTTTCTTCTGTATAAAACACTTTTTAATAGAAAATTATTTTTCTATATGTTAAGTGAATATCCATTATACTTTAGCCCTAAATTCATGTCAAGATTACTCTTTTATACTTATGGAATTAAAGAGCTTATCGAAAAAATCTTTTACACTTTTCTTTGAAAGTTCTATAGTACCCGGTGTTCTTCTTATAGACTGTGTCCCCTCCCTTCCTTCTATATTGTCTGCTATATCGCTACTTGGACTGTTATTTATTGCTACAAGAGCTATTTCATTATTTTTCACCATTCCAAGCTCTTCTCTTGCTATTTTTTCTATATATTCTCCATTTTCCAGCTGTCCAATCTGCTTTCTCAGGACTCCGTTCCTGTCTCTTAATTTATCTATATGATTTTCCATCTGACATATTTTCTTATCCATCTTTTCATGCTGTACGGAAGTTTTATTAAGAACCATTAACATTTCAACAGTTAAAATAATAAAAAGACTTAATATCAGTATTGTATAATAAAATCTTTTTTTATTTTTTTTCATCACATGTTCCTCTTCTAAATATCACAGAATAGCCTGGCTTCTTCGTAAAGTTCCAGATCTACTACTCTGGGAGAATTTATAAGAGCATCTTCCATATCTACACGGCAAATTTTATTACCCTGATAGGCAAGCATTACATCGGACATTCTGTCTTTCACTGTTTCTACAGCTGCTATGCCAAGATGGGTAGATTGTATCCTGTCATAAGATGTAGGTATACCACCTCTCTGAAGATAACCAAGTACTGTAACCCTTGTTTCAAAATTAGTCGAATGTTCTATGTAGCTGCCAAGAGCTTTTCCGACATTACGAAGATCATATCTGGGACGTCCGAATTCATCTTTAATATCCAGAATTTCTTTCTTCATATTTGGCAAAACTACACCTTCTGCCACAACTACAACACTGAAATGTTTCCCTGAAGTACGCCTTTTATAAAGCTGCCTGCATACTGCTTCTATATCAAATTCCACCTCAGGGATTAATATCCAGTCCGCACCGCCCGATAATCCCCCCAGGAGAGCTATCCAGCCTGTTTCCTTTCCCATCGTTTCTATAATCATAACTCTGTGATGGGAAAAAGCAGTTGTACTTAACTTATCAATACAATCACATACAATTGCTCTGGCAGAATCAAACCCGATACAGTAATCAGTATAGGCTATGTCATTGTTAATGGTCTTAGGTATACCGATTACATTGACTCCTACTCTGGCAATTTTAGCTGCTACAGTAAGAGAATCTCTTCCTCCTATTACAATTATAGCATTAATTTTATTTTTTTCTATATTGGCAAGAACTTTTTTTTCGCCATCAGACTGCTTAAAAGGATTCTGCCTTGAAGTACCGAGTATGGTTCCTCCGAGCGGTAATATTTCCGACACGGAATTTATATCAAGATCTTCAATCTGTTCATTCAGAAGTCCCATCCATCCTCTTTTAATTCCAAGGACTTCAAAGCCATACTCAATAGCTTTTATCACTATTGCTCTTATGGCTGCGTTCATACCGGGCGAATCTCCGCCAGCAGTCATTACAGCAATTCTTCTGTGGTACATTTCCTCTCCTTAAGTATCGTGACGCGTAACGCGTGACGCGTGACGCGTGGATTATGCCTGAGAACAGGCATCTGCAATAACTGCAGAATATAATTAATATTCGTAATTATAAAAATCATGAAGATCTTTATCTTACCTCCCGTCACGCGTTACG
>JBEHWO010000357.1:0-7006 GCA_040217695.1 Vulcanimicrobiota bacterium
TGTTTGTAATCTTGTAATTCCAAGAGACTATAATTCAGCTATATATATAAAGGACTTGGGCCTGGAGTCCTTGAGCATGGAAGCTCTAGAAGCCCCCGCCATAGGCCGATAGGGCTTGGCGGTGGGAGCAGTCACATAATATTCCCGGAAGAACAACATTATCAGAAAGAGGATTATTTGTTTTCGGAAGGGGCTGGCCCCTGAAATTCCATAATATGATGGAAAAGTCTGAACAGGATCTACCAGTCTGCTATTCAATTTCTCCTTTTCTTATTTCTTTCTATTGAAAAAACCAGAAAAAACCTTTATAATATCGTTTAATATTCGCTATTCAAGGAGACATCTATGATTTCATATATGCTTGTTTTTATAGGCGGAGGACTCGGAGCAAGTATGAGATATCTAATGAGTATGATCTTCGCCGATCATCTGAAATATCCTTACGGAACTTTTATAATAAATGTAATCGGAAGTTTCCTTCTGGGATTTATACTTATGAGTTCATTGAGTAAAACAGGTACCGGTTTAAAATTAAACACCTTTTTAACCATAGGATTTACCGGAGGTTTTACGACATTCAGTACCTTTACATATGAAGCAATCAATCTGATAAATCAGGGATTGATTTTACAGAGTATTTTTTATATATTTCTCAGTATTATTTGCGGTATGTTCGGTATCTATATGGGAATATCCATGGCAAAAGTCATATAAAAATAATGCCTGATACAGGTCATTGCCTGCCCGCCGCACAGATTATTTCTTTCTTTACAAAAAAAGTCTTTCCAGAAAGTGAAGGATTGAATTATTTTTCCTGTCTTCCGTAATTCTACTATGACGACATTCCGATTCTTTAGAATTTTCTTCGGTAATACTATTCCGGTCATTATTCTTATTAAATTCAGGAGGTATGACATGAACCTTCCTGTATTTAATCTCTTTCCTCTTTCCATACTGAACAATAACTGCTGTAATATTATCCGCTCCTCCTGCAGAATTGGCCAGGTCAATGAGTTTTTTACAGGCACGGTCAAGATTACGTTCACGAAGGATAATCTCTCCTATAATTTCATCGGAAAGCATTTCCGTAAGCCCGTCGGAACAGAGAAGAAATCTGTCACCTTCCATAAGTTCAATCGAGGTTATATCCACAGAAGGAGTATCATCCATACCCATGCATCTTGTAATATGGTTACGTAAAGGATCTTTCTTTGCTTCCTTCAGAGTAAGTACTCCGGCTTTAACCAGGTCAAATACGACAGAATGATCTAAAGTAATCTGTTTAAAATCATTGTTGCGAAGGAGATAAACCCTGCTGTCTCCCATATGGCCGATTGTCGCTTTACCGTCTGCCATAAGACAGGCAACAACGGTTGCTCCCGCTCCGTTCAATGCATATCTCGTTTCCGTATAATGTCTTATATAATCACTTACAGCAATAATGGAATCTTTAAGAATAACTTCCGGCGGTGACGGATTAACGACAGAGATGATATAGAAAGGTAAATAATCCACTACCATCCGGGATGCCACCTCTCCTGCCTGTGCACCTCCCATACCGTCACTTACAATAAATAAACCTGTTTCTTTATCCATGAAAAAATCATCTTCATTGTTTTTCCTTTTCCTTCCTGTATCTGTAAGACCTGCGACAGAAAGAGACGACAGAAGGAAAAAATTATCAAGGTTTTTTATAGCTTCACATTTATCGATTCTATCTGCAACCATATAAATTACCTCCTTTGTAATATTTTACATACAATTCCCCCTTCCGGTATCTGAACAGAATATAGCTTTTATCAAATATAACATTCATATATTCTTGACTATAATAATAGCAAATTTTATCAAAATATTCAACCGATAAAAAAATAAATTTCTGCTCTGTTGAAGGTTTAAAAATTGACCTTATTTGACAGCCACAGCCAGTTCTTTATTTAAAATCTGTGTTCTCTTTGTGACCTTTGCCATCCGGATTCCTATAATCACAAGAATTATGCCTGCTATCTGAACGGCGCTGAGAGGTTCTTTCAGGATAAGGGCGGCACAGAGTATAACAAGAGGTCTCTGAAGAAGTCCTATAACAGACATTCTCGTAGAACCCATAAAATATATGGCCATAAGAAAGCTGATATTGGCAATAGCGGCGGCAATGCCTATAATACTGCCTATAATCCATGTTTTTCCTGACATTGGCCACACGGTGGGCAGAAAAAACAATGCCACAATGGCATCCATTATAAACATATAGGTAGATACCTGCATGGGAGGAAAGGTTCTTGTGGCATCATCCAGTTGTGTCCGATAAATAGTGGATACGGCAACAGAACCGAAAGCGCATAAAAGTCCTATCATATTGAAGGTCTGAGAATTCGATGATCCTCTGTGTATTTCGATACTGAGTAAAATACCGATAAAACAGAGTAAGAAACCAAACCAGAATCTCTTTGAAATTACTTCTTTTCCGAGCATTTGATTTACAATTGCCACAAAGGCAGGAGTGGCGGTAATAATTGTAATTACAACGACGGCAGTAAGATATTTCAAAGCAACAAGAACAAGGCCGCAGGTAATCATGAGAAGCAGTGCCAGCCATAAAAGACCGGCCGTATTTTTCCAGCCAATCCATCTGTATCTTTTTACAAGAGGTAAAACTACAATACCTCCTATAAGAAATCGCAGTATAAGTAACTCATAAGGAGTTACAAAATATCTGTATCCTATCTTGGAAAGGACAGGTTCCACAGCAGATGAAACAACACATATAAATGCACACAGGAATGAATTGAAATTTCTATTAAACATAATATTTCTGCAGAGACGGACAGGCTTCTGCCCCGATAACGGGAAGTATTATTCCTCCTCCTACGAGATTCATTTTCTTTACTTTTCCTTTTTCCTCCAGAACATTTGTCCTCGTAAGGGCCGTGCCGGTAAAAGCACCGTTTATATGATGGGGACAGAAATCATATTCGACATTGTGGTTTATAAGATGGCCGTCATCATCTATATCGGTTACCCGAATGGTCGGATATGTAACCCTTTTCTGGAAGATAAAACCATCAAGGTCCGTTCTCTCTTTAATTATATTTATCCATGATTTCTCACTGTGGGTGGCACCGAATTCCACACCTTTGCCGAAACCCGCATCGGCAGGTTTTGTAATCCACAGATCTTTTTCTTTTACCACTGTTTCCGTCATATGGGTTTCATATTTAAGGTTTACGGAATAGGGAACAATTTCTTTAATTATCCTGTCTTCTTCTTCAGAAAGGCCTATCTCTTTACGGCATTCTGCATTGCTCAGGAGAGAAAAAACCTCCTTTGTCCTTGTAAGCCAGACTCTGGTGGCATTAATGATAAGATATTTATCTGGATTATGGCAGATTGTTTCATAATCTTTAATATTGAGACCTTCTTCCCTGTATTTCGTCATATACACGGAATTTCTCCATATCATATCTATTTCCTGACCGTCAAACATTATCTTTTCACCGGCCAGGCTTATTTCATAGGGGAAGCAAACCTTTATTGAAAGTTTTTCACCATATTTTTCCCTGGCAAGTTCTTCACATATAAGGGCCATCCGGGGAAGGTCTATAAATTTAGGTAAATATCCATGTTCTATTACAAGTGCTATATTATGAGGAAATTTACCGGCATATCTATAAGTATATTCATCTACGAACCAGTTCAGAATATGACGGGCAAGAAGAACAGGCTGATAAAAAAAGCCCAGGGAATTCAGGAAATGAGATGCCATCCTCTGGGAAACATCATAAAAATCAATAGCAAGAGGTGCAGCCTGATTGACTTCTATGATAGAAAAATCACCTGTAAAGAAATTCAGATATCCGTCAATCCTTCTGTGACGTCTCTTTAAAGAATATTCCGATTCAAAGGTACATTCTTCTACAAGGTGCCGTCCTCCGGGAGTCAAAGAATTCATCAGACGGTTATATAGAAGGCCTCCTCTGTCACAGAGAATATGTTGTTCAAGCTTAATCAAACCATCTATGAAAAGATCCAGTTTCCCTGTAACATTTTTTATTATATCTTTCGTTACAATATAAGGTACGGGGAATACGGTGACAGGCATGGGGTCACTCTTAAGTCTATCGTCTTTTATCTTATCATAGGTAGCAATTTTCTGGCATTCCCGGCAGATTCTCACAAGTTCTTCAGGAGGAGTTTCCTCCAGGCATTTTATTAAGTTTTCATTTGTAAGTTTCACAGGTTGTACCTTTCTTTTAAATCGTGATGCGTAATGCGTAATGCGTGATGCGTGATGCGTAACGCGTGACGCGTGACGCGCAGGGTAAGCCTGCTCACTTCTCACGACTCACTTTTTTCACCGGTCACTGATAACCGGTCACTGCTCACTGGTCACTGCTCACTGCTCACTGGTCACTGACTAAATCCATTTACATGATTTCCATAGAGTAAGTTTCGTTCCAATACCCTTCCTGATTGCTTCTTTATAAACCCTCCAGGCCACAAGGCCGTCTTCAAAGGCAAGTCCGATAGGAGAAAAGAATATATTTTCATCACGGGACTTTCTTCCCGGCTTTTTCCCTGCAAGCACGGGAGCTATATCTTCCACTATACTTTCCGGTATAACTCCCTGAAATACTGCAAGAGCCAGAGTCTGAACGCCTCTGTGTTTATTCTGTTCCCATATATCGGTAAATACCCTGTCCATACGCTTCAGGAGTATTGTCTCGGATTCATAACATCCTATATTTATGGCAGTAATACCTTTCTCCTTAACCCATTCTGCTTTCACAACAGGTTTATCCATATTGGGCAGACAGGTAACTATAAGACTGCAATCCTTTACCGCTTCTTCTGCCGTATCTACAGGCACAATATTGAGCCCTGTCCTTTCGCCCATTTCTTCGGCAAATCTGTGTTTTGCCTCTCTTCTGGAATAAACCTTTACTTTTTTAAGACGCGGCAAAGCGAGTTGCAGGCCGAGAAGCTGTGTCCTCATATTGACACCTGCTCCTACGAGTCCGATTTCTTCGGTTTCCGGATCGGCAATTTTTTCTGCTACAACACGGGTAACTCCGCCGGTTCTTGTGGCACTTATTACCTGTGCATCCATTACGCAGAGAGGGGTTTTTGTAACAGAATCAAAGAGTATTGTAAGGCCTGCGGCTCTCGGCAATCCTATTTCCACATTGGGAGGCATGGCTCCCAGAATTTTACATGAATAAATCTCTTCTTCTCCGAGGTCCACACAGGCAGGAAGAAAATTTACAAGACCCGCTCTATGTTCATGATCTTTCTTTTTAATTTTCAATGATGTTTTCAGGGGCTGAACAATTCTATCTTCTAAAAGTAATTCAAACCCTCTTTTTACATCTTCCGATGCTTTATTTACATCATTTCCCCCGCAGGCAATTACATCTTCAAGAGAGAGAAACAATATGTTTTTTTCGGGATATTCCATTATATAGTATTCCTTTCTGTATCGTGACGCGTGACGCGTGACGCGTGACGCGAAGCAGAAAAATTTTGTATATGATAATTTACATATTATAATCTACAGAAGAATTTATAACAATAAGTGAAATTACATTTTTTATAGAATCAGTTAAAAGGGGGAAGGGGATAAAAGGGGAATATAGTGAGTGGTGAGTAGTGAAAAGTGAGCAGGCTTACCCTGCGCATCACGCATGACGCATCACGCGTTACGATTATAAAACTGGAGCAGTCTATGGAAGAAGAAAATTTACAGCAAAAAGCAGCAATCTACAATAAAACGGGCCTCAATTTGGCCGGTCAGGGAAAATGGAAAGAGGCCATTGAAGCATACAAAAAAGCTATTACCATATGCCCTGACTGTGCGAAATTCCATATTAACCTGGGAAAAGCCTATAACAGTATCGGCAGAGTCGATCTTGCCATAGAGCAGTGGCAGAAGGCACTGGAACTGGATCCCGAAAGAGCTTCATCTCATTATGAAACAGAAGAAGTGACGAAATTTTCTGCGGAAGAAATAAAAAAAGAAGAGAGTTTATCAGATAAAAATATAGAAGAAGATAAAAAAAAGAAAGAAGCTTTAGAAGCTTTCAAAGCAGGTCTTGACTGTTATGAAAAGAAACAAATCGAGGAAGCTGTTTCGTCATGGGAGCATGCCCTCGAGCTTTACCCTGAATTTCTTGAGGTCCATTTAAATCTGGGGACTGCCCTGAAAGAACTCGGCAGGCAGGACAGAGCAAAATATCATTATAAAAAAGCGCTGGAAATAGATCCCCTTGAAATGCTCGCCCATTATAATCTGGGGCTATTATATTACCAGGAAGAAAACTATTATGATGCCTGTGAAGAATATAAAAAAGCGCTGGAAATATGCCCTTCTGACGTAGATTCTCTTTACAATCTCGGCATGGCCTGTTATCATCAGGAGAAGCTTAAAGAAGCAGAAAAAGCGTTTAAAAAAGTTCTGGAACTCGAGCATTGCTATGGGCCGGCCTATTATTCACTGGGTTTAATCTATGATGAAATGGGAAGGTTAAACTCTGCATCAACTCATTACCAGAAAGCACTCCTTTTAATGCCGGACCATGGGCCCACTCACTATGAACTGGGAATTGTATATTTCAAAAAAAGAAATTTTGAATTTGCCCTGTCAGAATGGGAAAAAGCGCTGGAACTTGAACCGGAACATTACAGGTCAGTCCACGGGAACATGGGAATTATATATGAAGAATTAAAAGACGATGATAGGGCATGGAGAGAATATGAACTGGCAATAAAATACAATCCTTCAGACGTAAACTCTCTTTTCAGACTCGGTGTATTGATGATAAGAGAAGGCTTATATGAAGATGCACTGGCACTTTTAAATGAAGCCATAAACCTGGAAAAACATGGAGAACTTGCAGATAAAGCCGGTGAGTATATAGAAACAATTAATAACTTAATTGAAGAAGAGGAAGAAAACTCTGACGATGATGGTAAAGAAGAGGAAGATTCAGAGGGAAATGAAGAGTGAGTC
>JBEHWO010000358.1:0-6964 GCA_040217695.1 Vulcanimicrobiota bacterium
ATGGTGCGTTTTTTTCTTTCACCGGCTATCAAGTTCTTTTTCAATTCTTTCGGAGTATCAAAGGAAATTTCATGGAGAGTTTCTTTTTTATGATTTTTTCCTCCATTAATTTCTATTTCTTTCGGGAGATTTTCTTCTTCAATTAATCCGGCCAGTTCAGGCGGAAGCCCTTCTTTTATAGAACTGAAATCCATGTCTTCCTCTGTGTCATCTATTTCATCATCAGGCAATTCTTCACCGGAAACGGGCATTTTGTACCAGCATGTATAGCATATGGTATCTACATTATCATCTACTCTCAGACAATCTTTACATATCATTTGATTACATTTAGAGCATTTTTTTATTGCTTCTTTGTAACTGTGATAGGCACATGGTATTTTTTTTGCAGCAGGTTTTTGTTTCCATGGCACAATCATTCCCTGTCCTGCAAGGCTTGCACTTACCTGATACTGCAGATTTGATATGTTAATATGAGGTTTTTGTTCTTTCAGCTCAGTCTCTTCGGAAAAAGAAAAAAAACACCCCTTCTGAGCACATTCGGAACAGACTGTGTTATTATTTATTACCTTTGTACAGAGATAACAGAACCATTTAGAGCACTGGTAACATTTTTTATCGGCAAATAGATTGGGATGTTTTGGACAGAACATTATAAGGCACTCTTTAAATAAAAAAGAGGTAAAGAATTATTTACCTCTTTTTTTGAAAATTTTTTTTATTTATTCTTCTTCAGCTACTTCTCCGCCTTCTTCCCCTTCTTCAGCCATTTCTTCTGTTGCAGGCTTTTCTTCGCTTTTTTTAGCCATACCGTCTCTGAAGCTATACCATCCTGCCGGCTTTGATGTACTTGGCTGCGGTGTAAAACCTCCTATACCACCTATCATAAAAAATTCCTCCTTAATTATATATCTTTAAAAGACATAATTATCTATTTCTTTATTTTAATATTTTATCACGCATTATGATAAAAAGTAAAGGCCAGGATTATGTTTTTTTACGGCACTTCAATTCACCTTTACCCAATCTTGACTTTGCAGATAAAATGGCAATATAATAGCAGAGGAAAATTTTTTATTACATGCTCAGGACTGTAAGAAAAATAACTCCGGCAAATAATATCCTCGCGTCACGCGTCACGCGTCACGCGTCACGATTGCAAATATGATATGGTTATTTTTTCACAACCCCTTATGAGAGAGGCAATAAAAAAAATGAAAGATGTGATTATGAAAAATAAAATACTTCTCCTGTCAGTTCCTTTTTCAGCAAAAAGTTCGGCAGGGCCTAAAATGGAAAATCATGGACTCTGTTATATAAAAGCCTGTCTTATATATCATGGATTTCATGTTCATATGATTGACGGAAATGCTCTGGATATTTCATGGCATGAAGCAATAAATCGATTGAATTTAGACGATTATTTTCTTGCAGGTTTCTCCGTATATTCTACAAATTATAATAACAGTATAAAACTCATTAAAGCAATGAGAAAAGCCGGATTTACAGGGCATATTACCATGGGAGGCCATTATCCTACCTTTTCCTGGCATATTATACTGAAAAATAATGATACCGTAGATTCTGTGATTACGGGAGAAGGTGAGCCTTCCATACTGGCTCTTGCAGAAGCTTTAACGTCAGGTAAAGACTGGCAATGTATAGAAGGGCTTGCATGCAGAAAAGATAAAGATATTATCTGCAATCCCTGCGGCTCTCTTATAAATCCTCTTAAATTTCCTTTCCTTCCGGACAGGGATTCTTATGGAGATTTATTAAAAAAGCAAAATTTTGCCACTGTTTCATCGAGCAGAGGTTGCTGGGGAAACTGCACTTTTTGCAGTGTAAGAACCTTTTACAAACTGGGACAGGGGCCCTGCTGGCGACCGAGAACTGCAGATGATATTGTAGATGAAATTGAACATCTCAATAAGGCTGGCATTTCAAATTTTGCTTTCTGCGATGATAATTTTATGGGAGTCGGTAAAGAGGGAAAACAGAGGGCAAGAAGTATCGGAGAGGAAATAATAAGGCGAAATCTTGATATAGCCTATGCCATAGACTGCAGGCCTGATGATCTGGATGAAGATTTGCTTTCTTTTCTCTCAAGAAGCGGTCTTGTTAAGGTTAATATAGGAATAGAATCTTTTGTGGAAAGGCAGCAGAAGCTTTACAGTAAAACTATTTCACATGATATGATAGAAGAAGCCATTCTGTTACTGAAAAAACAGGATTTTTTACTCGGCCTCTATACGATATTTTTCGATCCCTTCGTAACCTTTGAAGAACTTTCTGTTAATTTTAATAAAGCCCTTGCTACAGGGCCTGAATATTTCCCCGAATTTGCAACATTTCTCCAGGTATTTCCCGGTATACCTCTTTATGAAGATATTAAAAGACAGAATCTGCTTGATACCCATAAGGTTCTTGTAACAAAAGACAATGAATACTGCATTAATTACAGGTTTCAACATCAGGAAATAGAGGATTTTTTTGTCATGTGTCTTCATTTTGAAGCCGTCCTTAACGACCTGCTATCTCCTTTTACGGGAACATCCCTTCTTTCACCTGAGAAATACTATAATCTTTATAAAGAAATGAGAATTCTGGCCTGTAATTGTTTTGTAGAAGCAATAGAACATAGAAACTGGCATGAAATCGGTTATTTTGAAGGTTTGATAGAGAAAGCAAAAAAACTGGTAGAAGTGAGTCGTGAAGAGTGAAGAGTGAAGAGTGAAAAGTGAAAAGTGAAAAGTGAAGGGGGAGTAGGGGCGTTTAATTAAATGCCCGGGATTAATACGCATTACGCATCACGCATTACGCATCACGAACCACGCATCACGAACCACGCGTCACGCGTCACGCGTTACGCGTCACGTATTACGTCCCGTTAAAGCAACCAGAGGAATTGCAGGCTCTTTATCAAATTTTCTGCCATTATTCCATGTAATGATAAGTTCCTGCCTGGCCCTTGTAATACCTACATAAAGGAGTCTCAATCTTTCCGATGCGCAGGAAAGTCTCGATTTTATCGTTTCTTCTCCTTCTATGTATTCGAATAAATCGGGATTTACTGCGGCTTTAAGCTGTGATATGGTTTCTGCAGTAAGATTCAGGCTGTTACGGATAAACCATTTTTCAGATATGAATGTATCACCGGGCAGTGTGGACGGAAAATCATAATTATTTACTGACATAAGATGAACTCTGTCCCATTCCAGTCCTTTTGCTTTATGCATTGTGGCAACCACTACTTTACCTCTGTATTTTTCAGGGTCAAACCCTGTTTCTTCGTCACTGAAGCCCAGGAATTTTCTTTCATTTTTTGCAATGCCTGACAGTTCTCTTGCAAATTCAGGAAGTTTCCATCCGGGATGATATTTCCTTGTCTGTACCAGGGCAAGGGCAAGTTTGTGAGCAAGAGCCAGTTCGGAAGGTTCTGTAAACAGATCCTGTGCAACAGTAATTATTAACTGTTCTACAGGTAACATGGTTGTACCATGCCATCTCCTGACAATATGGCGGAATTTTACCAGTTCATCGTAGATATGTCTCTCCTCATCTTTTATATCAAGATCTCTGAGCCAGTCCCTGTCGACTCTCGGCCATAGAAAATCTTCTACATAATTGCAGGTTTTTAATTCTTTTGCTATTATCATAATCTCTTCTTTTAATTCTTCATTATCTTTATCTTTTCTTCTCCATACTTCGTAGAGCCGTCCCAGTTGCCCCGGAGATGACGGTCTGGCCAGATATCCGATAATATGCGTTATAGCTCCTGCCGCATCTCTTGTAGATTTGGTGCTTTTTAAAAGTTCCACTGAGTCTATTTTATTCTTCTTCAATTCGTCTACGACTTTACTGCCATAATCATTTTTCAGCACCAGAACGGCTGCTGTTTTATCAGGATTTTCATTAACCCATTGTTTCAGTGAAGATACTACAAAATCAATTTCTTCTTTCGGTGAAAATTTTCTCGCTATGATTTTAATTTTTTCCGGCATATCCGGAGGATTGGGCTGTGGGTCACCCGGTTCCGAAGGTTTGATAAAGGGAGTTGTAAGAGAGTCTCTTATTTCCGCCACAGGGTATTCTTCCATAGTCCATTTTGTCAGAGTATTGGCAAGATTTATAATACTTACTGAAGAACGGCCTGATTCCGGTAACTCTTTTGCCGTAACATGTTTTTCTTTAATAAAATCTCTGAGGAATTTAGGACTGGCAGTAGTGAAGGTTTCGTATATTGCCTGGTTGGGATCACCCACACGAACCCAGTTACCTGAAGGGCCTGCGAGAAGTCTTAAAATATCTTCCTGAAGGCGGCTGCTGTCCTGTGCTTCATCTTCAAGTATATAGGGCCATCTGCTTCTTAGCCTGTTAAGATATTTTTCATCTCCTTTAAGTGCTTCCAGAGCAAGGCGGATTAAATCGTCAAAATCGACTGCTCCTCTGTAAGACAGGGCATGATTGTAATCTTCATATATGGCAAGAGCCATTTCTACAAGAGGAAAAGTGTTTCCTGAATGATCCAGTTTATTGCGGACCATGGAAGGTGTTAATTGAAGATCCTTTGCCTGTTTAATGAAGCTTCTTGCTATATCGTTTACAAGATTTGGCAGATGTTCTCTTTTTATCCAGTTCACTTTCCCTTCGTCACAATCAGGAGTCAGGTAATCCAGAAGTATATATCTGTTACTGTTTACCCATGCCTGTGCCGTATCTTTAAGTATCTGTTCTGCAGTTCTGTCGTCTATTATATAAAAATCCGATGAGAGTCCTACAAGAGAAGGTCTTTCTCTTACAATATCATGGGACAGACCGTGAAGAGTTCTTACCCTGTAGCCTATATGCGGAAGCAGTCCGAGTTCCTGTATAAATCCGTTAACTCTGTGGGAAAAATTTTCCACTGCAGAATTAACAAGAGTTACTATAAGAACTTCCTGTTCATCCTCTATTTTTTCTTTAATAAGTCTGGCAGCAAGACAGGAAAGAGTCTGAGTTTTGCCACTTCCGGGAACTGCAGATACTCCAAGGTATCCTTTTCTGTAGTTTAATACTTCTTCCTGAGATTTTCTGGGTTTAAACATTTTTTTACTCCCAAATTATAATCGTGACGGTCGGATTCGTGACGCGTCACGCGTGTCATTACTTTTCACTTTTCACTTCTCACTTCTCACGATTCACTGAATACCGTCCGGTCTGAAAAAACTCTCTGAATGGCTCTCAATAAAGCTCCTTGCTGCTCATATCCCTGTTCGCCCAGTTCGGAGAGACCCAGATATATTTTTCTTCTGCACCGATATATGAGCCCCCTGGTAATACGATAAAGACCTTCCCGGTTTATCTGAAATTCATCTTCATCTGTCCATTGTTTCCCATGCTGCCACTGGCGGCTCATTACATACGGATTTGTGAGAGGCTGATATAGTCTTTCCCACCAGCCTGCGCTTCCGATATTGAGCCAGAACTGATAGTCTACAGGGGTATTCATCATCAAAAATGTATGGGCAGGGGCAAGGAGAAGGGAGTTCTTTTCCTCTGTCTCCCAGTTCCTTATATACTGATCTGCTACCAGGCCTTCCTGAACCATTTCTATATATTCCTGTCCCATGGATTTACCTTCTATGTTCACTGTTTTACGGAATTTTTTTATAGAGTCTATAAGATTTGCGGCTATGGCAGATTTCTCGAAGATTCCGTAAAATCCGTAACCTTTCTGTGACAGTATTTCACCGAAGATTCTATTGAAAAAATAGTCAAGTTCTGCATTATCTCCTTTTATATAATCTTCTATCCACAGACGCAACATTTCATATCTATCTCCGAGCACATAGGTAATACGTTCCTGAAGTTCTGTATTGATCTCATCGAAAGGAGCAAGACAGGGCCTGTTATTTACCGTCTTGTAGAGATTGTCCGCTATAAGGTGAGCTCTTACAAGATCAAGATCTTCTATGGTTTGCATCAGTCCATAGGCTACATCGAAATTACACGGTATAATACCCCATGCCGGATGGGCGATTGCAGCAAGTGTAAGGAGACACTGTGTTACAGGTTCTTCCCTCAGAGCCCTTGAAGGGCGATGAGAACGGGCAGGTATATTCTTTTCTTCCAGCCTGTTCATAAGAGAAAAACGAAGGGAATCTGTCAGATAAGGGGCAAGAATAACTATTTCTTCCGGTTCTACATGGTAATCTTTTACCAGTAATTCTATCTCTTCCGAGACCCAGTCAAGCATTTCTATATGGTACCTGTGAGGTTTATAGGTGAGTATTTTCCTTATATCCCCTTTTTCTTCCATGCCAGACCTTTTGAAAGATTTCCCCAGTTCAAAGGCTAATGCCCGCAGGTTTTGAGATGTTATAAAGGAATTATGAAGGGCAGAATGAATTGTACATAAGCCTTTAAGTTTATATGCATTGACCGGATCGGAGCCGAGAAAAGATCTGTATCCCCCGTCTGTATCATATATAATTAAAGCCGATTTACTCAGTGAAATCCATTCTGATAATATATCATGAGCTACAGGTGTATCTTCTTCTATATTATCTACTATAATATGACTGAAGGTTTCCGTAAGATATCTGTAACAGGCGGAACATGTCCAGATATAATTGAAAAAAATTTCTATCTTCAGAGAAAAGTCAAGTAAATTGTGAGAAAGACAGAATTCTCTGAATGCACCGGCACATGCCTGAACTTCATCACAGGTTCTTTCATAACCTTTTTCACCTGTGAGGGAAGATTTTAATCTTTCTCCGATGGTGCTGAAAGGAAAACCAACAAGAGCAGCCTTGTTGAGATTGTCCAGTATCTGGCTGTAAATACGGTTTCGTTCTATTGTTATTGTCTGAAAACAGCCTCTGTAAAGAAAAGGTTTTACTATATTTGCCATATAATACTGGGCTGTTTCCAGAGAAAGGAATACCGGCTCTTTATCAGGTCTGGCAAAACCTGCTTCCCG
>JBEHWO010000359.1:0-6924 GCA_040217695.1 Vulcanimicrobiota bacterium
ATTAACAGTAATTTGTAAATTAAATAAATGTAATATCGCAGCAGTCTGTAATAACAGGTTGTTTTGCACAAGGATTATAGATTTTTCGGAAGAGTCTCACCCACCGGAAGGTATTTGATGACTTTTCGGATAGGCTCTAAGTAAAGTAATTTTTTATATGTAACAATATTACTTTTATGTAGCAAAATGTATTGACAGAATACAAAATATATTATAATATTAATTTAGTATTTGAGATATTTGTTAATTATTTATGGATAATATGTTCACTTATGGCGACTATAATTTTGTAAAACTGGTCTGGATTTGCCGGAAAAGAGGTAAAAAAAATGGAAAATGAGCTGGCTTTAAAGAAAGAAGATATGCAGGTTTCAGACTGGCACCATGATGGTTCCGTAGAACCTGTTGTCCTGGAAGCCTGTAATATTTTAAAAAGTTATTTTACTGTAAGGGCAGTTGATAATGTAAGTTTTACTCTAAACAGGGGAGAAATATTCGGACTTGTCGGGCCTAACGGTGCAGGAAAAACAACTCTGTTAAAAATCCTTGCCACTCTTTTAAATCCGGATGACGGATCTGCTATGATAGACGGTATTCCTCTCTATGACAGAATGTCTGTCAGAAAGATTATAGGTTATACTCCTGATGTACTGGGTGTTTATGACGAACTTCTTGTCTGTGAATATCTGGAATTTTTTGTAAGAGCCTATGGGATGGAAAAAGAGCTTTACAGATATCTCATTGAAGAAACAATGGAAATAGTGGGTATTACAGAACTTGCCGATAAGCCGGTAGACGGGCTTTCCCGCGGTATGAAACAGAGACTTGCCCTGGCAAGGGCATTGCTTCACAGACCCAGATTGCTCCTGCTTGATGAACCGGCAAGCGGACTCGATCCGCTTGCCAGGCTTGAATTAAGGGAAATATTGAAATCCCTGAGAAGAAGAGGGGTAACAATACTTATTTCTTCACATGTGCTGAGTGATCTCAGTGATATTTGTGACCGTATAGGTATCATGCAGAAAGGGAAACTTGTCTGTGTGGATAAAACAGAGAATTTGCTCTCAAGGGATGAATTCATAAAGGTAAGATTGAGGGTAAACGACAGGGGAGAAGATGCTATATCACTGTTGAAATCTATGGCTGAAGTATCCAATACCATGTGGGACGGCTCTGATATAGTATTTGAATTCAGAGAAGAAAGAGCCAGACTGGCTGAACTGACCAGAAATCTGGTAATATCGGAAATACCTGTTTTAACTGTAGTAATTGAAGATAAAACCCTTGAACATGCCTATCTTGATATTACATCAAAAAGGAGTGAACATAATGAATAATCATCCTCTATTTTTTATTTATTCCTGTGTAAGAAAAAGGATGGAGTATAATGAGCCTTTGAAATGGTTCTGTGTGGCAGTGCCGTTTATCGCTCTTTTATTTTTCAGAACTATATCTGACCTGTGTCCATGCACACTGTTTACCATAGCATGTTTTCTTCAGGTTTTGCTTGTTGTTACGATTCCCGGGAGATTTGCGACTACTGCCATAGCAGGAGAAAGAGAAAAGAAAACCCTTGACGGTCTCCGACTTACATCAATGGGGCCTACAGGTATTATTACAGGAAAAATCCTTCCAGACTTACTTGACGTGGCAAAGATTATCCTGGTAACTTCGCCGTTTTTGCTTTTACTCGGATGGAGCTTTTCAGGAACAAATTTTTTGACTCCTTTTCTTGTAATATTTATTTCCATCTCTTCAGGTCTTACCATGATATGCGGACTTGTACTTCTTTCCGCTTATTCTTCCACTGTATCTTCTGCCATAGTAATGTCCTGGGTGTTAAGGTTTGTATGGCTTGCAATAACCCCTCTTTTAGACTCACTTATAGCTGCCATACTGGCAAGACCTGTTACAGTTCCGTTTTTTTCAAATCTCAATCCTTTTGTTCCGATGTTCGTTCTTCTTATGCCCGGTGCTCTTAAACAGAGTCTCTGGAGATATGTTATTTGTATATATCCCTTTATAGTTCCTCTTTTCTGTATTTGTTCAGTCTACCTTTCAGCTAGCTTACTTGAGAGAGATGAAAGAATTTCCCGGAATGGTAGGAATAAAAGTTTTGATTTCTTTGCATCAGGAAGTGTTGCCGGCAGGATTTCAGATGTTATCTTTATTTTAAAAAACCCCCTTTTCCTGAAAGAAATAGCTTCTTACAAAAAGGATCTGGCAGGGTTTATCCCGGGAGTTTTAGTATTTGTAATTCTCCTTCTTGCTCCTTACTTTTATTGTGTGAGCAGCGGAGTTAAAGCCTTTAATTTTGGTATCAGACATAATCATACTATGGTAACATCTGTAGAAACACGTTTTAATGATATGACCGAATATGACAGTATTCCGAGTTTTCCTTCCGATAACACCGGCATAACTGTGAGAAATAACATTGGAGAAGTTTTTAACCTTCCCGGTCATAAAGAGAGCGGATGTCTTCGTGTAATCTTATATGAAGCTATTGCTCTTCCTTTACCATACCTTTCTGCAACTGCTGACACTCACAACGAAACATATAATAATCAAATCAGTAATCCGGTATTACAGGCACATAATACATCAAATAATTGCTCCATACCATCGGGTAAGGTTACAGGAAATAATCAAAACCTTCAAAACCCTGTGATGTCAGTCGATTATAATGTACTTGCAGAAGATCGCAATGTTCTTTTTGCAGGTTTCTATCTCAGTCTTTTCCTTCTTATTGTATATCTTGTATTTCGCTCTTCTTCTTTCCTCTGTGCCACTTACAATACTGAAAAAAATAAACTTACCTGGGATCTGCTTATGCTGACACAGCTCAAACCTTCAGATATAATAAGCGGAAAACTCATGGGAGCTCTTTTTATACCGTTACTGCAGATGACTACAGGCTTCCTTGCTTTATCTTTCTGGATATATAAAGGAGTAATCACATTGTCAGGAGCTTTCGGTTTTTATGTTTTTTGCGTTTCTATAGTAATCTGTGCCGGTCTTTTAGGCCAGTATAATTCCATAACCTCGCCTTCCGCACATGTATCACAGGGAAAAACAATAGGAAGGGTTGCTGTTCTATTACTGGTATTACCTGTGTTATATTATTTTCTTATTATAGTAGAGCGATTGTTTTTCTTCCATTTAAAAGGACCTGTAATGGGGTTTGCCTATGCGCCTTTTTTAACCCTTTCCACGGCAGCTTCTGCTTCAAATCCTGTTACGTTGAACCCTGTTAATTTTATTCTTATCCTGTTACTTTTATTATTTGTGGCCTTTAAACTCTGGAGCAGTATTAAAAATAAGTTACAGGAAGAACTTAATCTGTAAAGTAGTGAAAGGTGAAAAGTGAAAAGTAAGTAAAATCCTGTTTTTTTCACTTTTCACTTTTCACTTTTCACTCTCACTCATTTGCTCTTACCGGTAGAATTATGTTATAATATTCTTACAGGAAATACATGTTCGGGAGGTACTGAATGATTAAATATCACATAAATCCTGATTTTCATGCCTCTGTTATGCTTGCCGGATGGCCCGGCATGGGAGCAGTTGCCACGCAGTCAGTTGATTATATCAGAAGGAAGCTTGATTTCGAATTATTTGCAGAAATAGAAATAGATGATTTAACGCTGGTAAATTCAGTTGTAGTCGTGCAGGGTATAGGTTCTTTCCCGAAATTACCGGGAGTATATTTCTTTTATTCAAAAGATTATGATTTTATTATCTGTGAGGCAGAAGATCAGTTTTCAGGACAGATTGCTTTGAAGGTTATGGAAGATTTATTTATTCTTACGGATATTATTGGAGTAAATACTATTTATACCGGTGCAGCTTTTGTCCGTCATATGAATTACAGGGAAGATTCAAAGATTTATGTGGTGGCAAACAGAACAGGTCTCAGAGACAGGCTTTTAGAACAGGATATTAATATATTGACACAGGGGCAGGTGGCGGGGATAAATGGCTCCATACTTGGATTCTCGTCTCTGAAAGATATAGAAGCTGCCTGTTTTCTTGCTACGATACCAATATATTCAATAAATTTCCCCAATCCTAAAGCTTCTATGGCTATTACTAAATTATGGCAGAAACTTCTCGGGTTTCAGATTGATTTTGTAGAATATGAGTATGCAGTAAAAAAATCCGACGAAACCTTTGCAGTTCTTGAAGAACATCTCAAGAAAATGACTATGGGGGAACATGAGGGAACTCATGAAGATGATCTAAAAGTGCCTGAAGATGATCTCAAGGAGCCGGAAGATGAGCTTAAAATAACAGAAAACAAACATGTTATTCCTCATACCGTAATTCAGGACATAGAGGAGTTATTTAAACAGGCACAGACAGACAGGGCCCTTGCTCATAAATTGAAAGAAGAACTTGATAGATGGAATTTGTTCAATGAATACGAAGATCGTTTCCTGGATTTATTCAGAAACAGTCAGTGATGATTTTTTGATATTATAGTTTCACAGAAAATATTATTTCTTCTCTATATTTAAATGATAAAAAGCGCGTCCGAAATATTCATCATAAAAAGATGCTATTTTTTTCTTCTCATATCCCAGACCTGTCAGTTTTTTTTCAGTAAATTTTTCCTGTAAATCTTTATTCCCCGCAAGAATACTGGAAGAAATACGGTAGTGAATTTCAGCTTTTTCAGGGTGAAATAATTTTAATAAGGGCCACATAACCTCTGCCAGTGCTTCCCTGTTAAATTCCCACATACTGGGATGAATATAGGCACATAACTGTACAAAATTTTCAGTCTGTCCTATTTGATTGGGAGTTACATGTAGCGCAATATAGCCTGTTCCTCCTGTTAACCATACACCTGTATAGCCTGAAGGGTGGAAATCATGATCAAAAGCAAATGCTGTATCTGTTGTAAGAATTACATCATCAAAACAATCTTCCAGCTGGTAGAGAGCCACTTCTTCTCTGATTTTACTGTTACACAGCGATGTAACGAAATCGGGGTTACAGTTATAAAAGGCACAGCCAAGATATTCTTCCTGCTGTGAGTTTACCATGAGTTTTAATTTTTTATCTATTCTGCCGAGTTTTAGCCGGTAACTCGAGTATCTTTTACATACATCCTGTCTTAAATTATCTATCATGGCAGATATGTCTTTCCGGTAGAGGTTGGCAATAAACATTTTGCCGGTAGGTATGTTTATTGCTGTATTACAATCAATAACATACCTGGAAAAACAGTCAACAGGTTCGGAAAAACAATTTTTTACAAGTGATGTTTTATTGTCTATCTTGAAGCCTTTTAATACCGGTGTGGGAGCATAATAAACAAAAGATACAAGTTCAGGATAATCACAGCAATCCAGAAATTTCCCGAATACCATGGGACTTAACGAATCTCCGCATGTATTTACTTCTATACATACAGATTCAAAGGAGCTTTTCCCTACAACCTGTTTTTCCCAGAAATAGCTTGCATGGGATTCCTCAATTGCAAGTGATTGTTCAACCTGGCTTATTTCTATATTTCTTTCCGGTATATATCTGTTCATTACACTGACTCTGGGATGCATGTTTGGTTTACCTATAAGGTTCGCTCCGGAGGCATTTACCACATCCCATATTTCTTCATCGCTCAGTGTTACAAGGGCAATACCGTCACTGTTATAGGCATGTATGATAGTTGCTGTCGGTGCCGGTTCAAAGCTTTCAGGACCGGTAAAAGCCAATGTGTTTCTTCCTTTCTTTTAAAAATTATCTTTTTTTATTAAAAAGATGGGAATATTTAATAGAGCTCCAGCAACTTTTACAGTAACATTCCTTCGGTTTTTTCTCACCCAGACAGTCTCTGCAGAAGGTTTTCTGGCATTTTGTACATGTATATTCTGCAATTCTTTTATCATGCCAGTTACAGAATTTTTTAACTGTTTCTGTCTTTAATTCTTCTGCCGGTCGTCGATTTTCTTCTTCCTGTAACTGTTTCACCTGAGTATTTTTTATCATTAATTTAATTCTTTCTGGATCTACTTCAGGTAATGTTCTTGTTTTATATGATCTTCCTTTTTCCTCTTTCTTTCCGGATACTTCGTCTTTCTTTTTAGGTTTTACTTTTATGGAACCTCTTATATAACATCTGCTGCACTGTATCTTTTCATGTTCTATTTTTTTACATTCTTCACAGAGAGGAATATTACAGATACTGCATGCAATCGATGTTTCCAGTTTATGTAACGAACATTCCAAATAGGACCCTCCCTTTTTTAAATTCCCTGTCTGTATTTCCACTATAGTTATTTTTTTCATAATTATCAGGTATTTTGATAAAGTCTATGAATTGTTAACTATAATTTTTTATATATTCCCTAAAATTACCTCTTGTTATTATATCAAATTTACATTAAAATTTAAAGAAATATTTACAAGGTGTCACACAAGATTACATTTAAAATGGAGGAATTATTGTGGAATTGAAAAAATTGAGACATTTTTCCGGCAGACAGGGCCCTGTGTTACTTATTATTATGGACGGTGTCGGTATAGGTAAATCTGATGACAGCAATGCTGTTTTTCTTGCAAAAACTCCGAATCTGGATAAATTATTTACCAGTGAATTTAAGACGGAACTCCGTGCCCATGGTAAAGCAGTCGGTCTGCCTTCTGACGGAGATATGGGGAACAGTGAAGTAGGTCATAATGCTCTCGGTGCAGGAAGGGTTTTTGCACAGGGAGCCAAACTGGTTGATATGGCTATAGAAAGCGGCAGAATTTTTCAGACAGACATATGGAAAAAGATTATGGAACAATCCCTTAAAGGAGGAACCCTTCATTTTATAGGATTGTTATCGGACGGGAATGTTCACTCCCATATAAATCAACTATTTGCCATCATCAGGAAAGCTTCTGAAAACGGTGTGAAAAGAGTGCGTATCC
>JBEHWO010000360.1:0-6915 GCA_040217695.1 Vulcanimicrobiota bacterium
CAGATATAGGCAAACAATATATAGATAACAGATATGGTAAAGCACCGTCATCGACTCTCATTCCTCCCGGTATACTCAAAGCAGATACGATACTATCGGGAAGATACAAAATAGTAGAAAGCCACAAATCTCTGGAAAAAAGCGATTTTTATCAGGTAAGTGATTTTTACTATGCAATGGATACAAGACTGGAAACACTGTGTATTGTAAAGGAATTAAGAGGAGATATTTCTGCAGACAGAGAGTATTACAGAAAAAGATTTAAAGAAGAAGCAAAAATACTGGCAGATCTGAGTCATCCGAATTTACCGAAGGTAATAGATTATTTTATCGAAAGTGAAAGGTATTTTATGGTCATAGACTATATAAAAGGCTTCCAGCTGGATGACCTGATAAATAATAAAGAACTAAATATCACTGAAGAACAGGTTCTCCTCTGGGGTATAGACATATGTGACGTTCTGGAATATCTTCACAGACAGAAACCTCCTATAATACACAGAGATATAAGGCCTGCCAATCTATTTATAAGGGAAAGCGACTGGACTGTAATACTCTTCAACTTTAATGTGGCCAGAAGACAGGAAACTAAATGTACTACCGGTATAGGCCTTATGGGATATGCATCACCCGAACAGATTGCAGGGAGGCCTGAGCCAAGAAGTGATGTTTACTCGCTCGGAGCAACGCTTCATCATATACTTACAGGTGAAACAACAAAGGTACCTTTTCAGTTTAAACCTGTAAGAGAAACAAATCCTTCCATATCGGAATATACCGAACTTGTCATCAAACAGGCTCTCGGCTTCAAACTGGATGAAAGATTCGATAATGCCGAAGAAATGAAAGAAGCCCTTCTGGATGCCTATGAATCTCTGCCGCAGAAGGCAGCGGAAGAGGATGACGGCACATGGACCTGGGATCCTCTGATGGAACTGGCGGAAATGTTAAAAAAAGACGGTTACAAAAAAATAAAAGCCATAAAAGAAATATCTGCCCTGAAAGATCCAAGGGCTCTTGAATACCTGCTTCCTCTTCTCGAAGATGAAAGTATTGTTATAAAAGTCAATACTATTCATGCCATAGAAACACTCGGCGCGAAAGAAGCTATTCCCTGCCTGGAAAAACTGAGAGAAGATAAGAGTAAAGAAATAAGAGAGAAAGCCATAAAAGCTATAGATTCCATAATAAACAGTCAATCATGAAAAATCACTTTTTATCCACTATCCGGGAGGCCATGTAAAGAATCTTCCTCCCAAAACATGAAAATGGATATGAAAAACCGATTGTCCTGCTTCAGCAAGACAGTTATTCACTATACGTACTCCCCTGCCTGCAAGGCCCAGAGATGTTATGAGTTCAGATATTTTCACCATCAAATGTCCCATAACGGCACAGTCATCTTCTTCAAGTTCTGCGATAGATGCTATATGCTTCCTGGGAATTACCAGGACATGAACCGGAGCCTGAGGATTTATATCATAAAAAGCCATGATTTTATCATCTTCATAGATTATTTCCGATGATATTTCCCTGTTGACAATTTTACAAAACATACATTTCATTTATTTGCTCCTTAAACAAAACTTTTCGTAACAATAGATAACAAATTTTTGTTAAATATTAATAAAAATAGATTTTATCTAACATATATTCAACAAAATAAGCTTTTATATTTCAATCATATATCAATATAGGTAACGTTAAATAACCAGATAAAACATTATCAGGATCTACCGTAATTTCGCCTGCCCCGAGTCAGGACTTATCATTAACGATGACTCATCCATAGCTTCAAAGTCAGAACCGTGTACATTATGCAGTTTATGAAGTATTTGATTTTAAATCAAATATAGCACCTGACCCTGCATGCCATGAACCGTCAGACTGCTCCTAAAGATTATTTCTTCTTTCATCAAGTATTTTTCCTGTTTTCGTATCAAATATATAATAACCGTAAGAACCATTGGGATTAAAACTCTGAGAATTGCCCTGGACAGACCAGATTGATATTTGATAACGTCCTACATCAGTTCCTGACTCATTTGCCTGAACAACAGGAATCTGAATAAATGATTTCATAAGATTTAATGTAAGAAGTAAAGCAATAATAATCAGTAAAAATCTGACATATCTATCATTATTCATAACAACCCTCCTTCCATAAAATTTCTTAAAATTATCAAAAATACTTATTACTGAAGGCTTTATCTATATTATTAAAAATTAAATATAAAATCAAGAAGGATTCTATTTTTCTTTAAAGAAATCTAAAGAGGTGTTTATAGAAGAATAAAATAAAAATTCGGCAAGATATGTATATATCGGAGGTGATACAGTATTTGTCGAAAACAAAAATAAGTAAATCAAAAGCAATCAAAATAATCAGAGCCATCAGACGGGAAGAAGCGTATATTACAGACGGAGAACCTCATTATGTGGGAAGAAAAGATTTGCTTGAAAAGGTAGATAAAGACCTGGATGAAATAGAAAAAGGCGAATCTATGTTCAGAATGGTCAAAGGAGACCATGGCTACGGTAAAACTCATTTTATGAGTGTACTCAGAGAAAGAGCTTTTAATAAAGATTTTGTAGTCACGTCTATTAATCTGTCTCACAATGAGGCAACACTGAATAAGATAGAGAAAATATACAAAAAGTTTATAAAAAATTTGAGACTCAACAAATTCCGCAAAGGTTCCGCACTGGATTATCTTCTCCATAAGTGGGCAAAAGAAGCAGACTCTAAAAACTATTCTTACTGCTGTCATGGTATGAGGCCTTTTACATGTGGCTATCCTACCTGCAGAGTTCCAAAAGAATTTCATCTGTTAAAAAATGATATTCAATGTGCCCTGAGAGTCTGCAGGGATGAATGGAAATACGGTAACGGAGAGATAACTCCAAATCTTGACCTTGTAATAAAATGGTTTGCCGGAGCAAAGGTACTTCTCCGTGAAATCAGAACAGTAGGTATAGGAACAAGAGTGGAAAGAAACAATGCCATTGAGTATATGGGAGAAGTCTGTAAGATGATTAATCACCTTGGATATAAAGGTATTATAATGCTTATAGATGAAGACGAAAGAAATTCTACTGTGGCAGAGGATAAAACAATGGAATCCTTTAGAAATCTTTCATATATAAGAAACAGACTTATCAGATTTCCTCATATATATATCCTTTATTCGGCCTCTCCTGATTTTTATAAATTATTGAAACCTGAAGGGAATATAACAGAAGAAGAAGGATATTCTAACATTGCTCAGCTTATTGATATTCCTATAGAATTTATGGATAAAGGTGCTTCAATGAAAGAACTGGAATCTATGACATTTAATCTGGATAATTTTTCTACAGTTGAAGCAGAAGAAATAGCTGATAACATTATAGATATATATCAGGTAGGCCATGACTGGATAGCTCCCGAAGAAGTTTATTCCAATATCTTCAGGGAGTTTATACCTGAAGCTGTGAAAGATAAAATTCCTGCAGGTAAAATATGCAGTACTGTAGTATCAATGCTTGATAAAGCAAGGCAGGGAAGTAATAAAACATTACATGATATAGATAACCTGGAGCTTAAATGGATAAATGAAGAAGACGACTCTGAGTAATCTTCTTCTCTTTTGAGAATGCAAATTTTTCTCGTATGTGGCAGATTATTTGAAAACAAAGACCCGGGATTTCCCGGGTTTTTGTTTTCCACTCACTGCTCAATGGCACAATTACCTGTGACAGTGGCAGGAAAATTCAGGTGCTTCTTTTATGCATGTAAGCAGAATCTTCAATGATTTCAAGAAAAATTTTAAACCCTGAAGCCTGAGTTCAGGAGGATTGAGTCCAACATATTGCCATCCCGGCGTATCCAGATCATCCGGTTTTACGGCAAGTTCCTGCCAGTTATGAAATAATTTCCCCCAGTCGCTTTTCAGTATATTATGAATAATATGCTGATGTGTCGGATACCAGAAGGTATCATGATAAAGAACACTGGCCATATAAGACCATGGAGCAAGAATGGTCTTTAAAGTCCATTCTACAGGGCCTTTAAGAGGCCCCCAGTATATAAGATGCTGCATCCTACTGGCAAAGGTCATTTTTTTGAAGGGCCCCGTAAAATTCCAGCTTTTATTTACTGCATCTTCGTCTCCTACGATCTGTATATCGGCTGGATTACCGCAACCAAGTCCTTTTTCATGGGCAAGTCGAATAAACCTGATATCACCCAGCGGATCAAAACCCATAAGCTTCGCTGCGACTGCATCGATTGCTACCTGATCAGATGAAGCAAGTATTACATTTTTTACATAGGGAGTCATACATCTCGGCCCCGGGCCGTCACCGGCAAAGGTTCCGTCCATAACTGCAAATATGCCGCTGTGAATCTTTTTCTGTATCATAAGCAGATCAACCAGGGTTTCATGAATTACAGGATGAGTCCAGTGGCGTTTTTCATTCAACAACCCTCCGAAAGCATTCTTCATGGCTCCTGTAGTTGTAGTAAATACATGAGTTTTAACGGTCGGAAGATGGATAATGTTTTCTCCTATGAATCTTTTCGGTATCATAAAACCTTTTGGATATACTTCATTGAGACAGAGGAACTCTTCAGTCAGTTCTCCTACTGCATCCCTCACATTTACCCATTCTTCACCTTCATAGAGATGTATATTTCGTAATTTATGGGCATTTATAACATCAATCTGTTTATTTTCTCTTTCACCGAGATGGGAATCTATGACAACAGTACGGTTATGACAGCCATGTATAAGCTCCGGGTTATAGCCGTCTTTCTTCATGGCTCTTATTACTCCGTCAAGCTGCCAGGGCGTTGTTGAACTGGCAGGATAAAAAAAATGCCAGCTTATATTAATTTTCAGAGCCGTATCTTTATCTTTTTGTATTACATCCTGATAACCTGCCAGGTTCATAAGTCTGTGATAATCCTGTAAAACTGTGGCAGGACTGGTTTCCAGTATGGCTACTTTAGATTTATTCATTATTTACTCCTTCGTGACGCGTGACGCGTAATAAATGATTTCACTTCAGAAAGAAATTTTTACGAGTCTGCCTTCATTGCAATTAACATAAACTATATTACCTTTAACATCTTCCAGGACTCCTGACGGAGAAGAAGCTTTTATTTCTTTCAATATCTTACCGTTTCTATCAAATTTCGTAATAACTCCGTTTAAACTATCACTTACTATAATACCATTTTTTGAAGCACAAAGGTATAGTTCTGTGCATTTTTCTTTATTCAGTTTCCACTGTCTCAAAAATTTTCCCTGAGAGTTAAATACCTTTATGGCTCTGTTTCCCGTATCTCCGACATAGATTTCTCCTTCACCGGTGGCAACAATACCCCATGGTTCTGCGAGAGAAACTTCTCTCCCCCACTCAAAAAGGAATTCTCCCTCTTTATCAAATTTCTTTACAAGGGAATTACCTGTATCACTTACATAAATATTTCCTTCTCTGTCAGTGGTTACATCCCTGGGACCGTAAAAGGCATGTTCCAGAGTAAGCAAATATTGTCCCTGAGAAGAAAACTTCTCTATTCTCTGGTTCCATGTGTCTGCAACAAAGATATTACCCTCGTCATCCAGGTATATACCGGAAGGATCGTTAAACTGGCCATGCTCTGTGCCTTTTGCCCCGAAATACATAAGGAAATTACCTCTGCTGTCAGACTTCTGTATCCTGTAGTTTCTGAAATCAACAGTATAAATATTATGTTCTCCGTCTGAAATAATATCTCTTGGTTCGTTAAAATTCCCCGGTTTCTCTCCTCTGCCGCCTTTAAAAGCATTTACAGGTATAAAAGAGAGATCTTCTTTTTTTATCGTTACATACAGAGGCTCTGCCACAGGATTGGAGCGTTTAAGTAAAGGCATTATATCATTAATTTTATTCATATCTATCTTTATTAATTTATAGATCTGAAGACCTTCATCATCATATACCTTTTCCCATAATATACCGGAGTTTGTCTCAAATTTACCTGTACCTTCAGCATCAAAACAGGCCCGTTCCAGTTGACCCGTTATAATATATTCCACATCATAACGTCTGAGAATCCTGTAGGCTTCCCATGGGTCAGGCGTATTATATACTGTCTGAACATGGGATATTCTTTTAGATACCTGTTCGGAAATAACGGAAAGCTGCTGCCTTTGATGCCAGTCCCACCCTGCAATGGAAGGGAGACCTGTATATACGGAAAATCTGTTACACCATGTATAAAGATCACCTGTATTGGCCTCACATATCACAGGAGAACCTTTTATATTATCTTCCATCCATTCCATAGCTTTTTTATCTGATAATAGTTGAATGTTACAGGCCTTAAAATTATATACTCCTTTGTTCATAAAAACCGTACCGTCAAGGGTTTTTCCTGCAGTTCTGTCAAATCTGTCCCTTATTTTGGCACCTGTAGAGAGAAAAGGATAAAGCAGTACAGATGTAAAGAGCAGAAAAAATCCTGATAACCATAAAATCTTCCATGACTTTTTCCATTTGTCCATATGTTCAAAGATAAGCAACAGACCTCTGGCAGAAGCCAGAGCAAACATTACCCATATCTGCAGATAGAATTTGAAAACAGTATTCATACGCCCTACATCACCCTTTAATACTAAAAATTCTACCAGAAGAGACATAAAAAAGGCCATAGATGTAAAAATCATGGTAAACTGCCACAGAGGATCGCCTGCCCTTCTCTGTAATAGCATAATTGTAAAGACGGATATAAACAGACAGAGTCCTGCCAGAGGATGGATAATCAACATAAATATTAATCCCAGAAATAAAAACAGCATAATATTACATTGAGAAAAATAAGATTTGACGTCTTTTTTTAAATAATATTTATAAGACCTTATAATACGGGAATATTTATTGAATCTT
>JBEHWO010000361.1:0-6888 GCA_040217695.1 Vulcanimicrobiota bacterium
ATGGTACCGAAAGGGCTTTTATTTTAAATCTTATTGAAACACCGGGGCTTATGTTCAATGAAAATCAAGCTATAGTAAGACCATGTCCTTCAGGTCATGCCATCATATTTTTCAGAGATATTCCCTCTAAATACAGAGATATCTTCAAAGAGGAAATTCCTGTCAGAACAGGCTGTGTTGAACTTAAAGGTAATAAATGTTTCTTAACTCCTGTATTTCTTTTCCTTGCAGGAATGACTGACAGAGAAATAATGGATCTGTATCATATAGATAAAGATATTTTGTCCGGAATTAAAGATTTATATATTTACGATAACAGTTCTTTCCGGGAAAATTTGCGAGATGATTTGCTTTTTTTACTGGACCCTTATGACTTAAAAGGTTTTAAACTTTTAAGAGATGATGAGATATTATCTGAATTCAGACAGGAATTTTTAGAGAGTTTTTTTATCGGAAAATCAGGAAGATGGCAGATTAACAGGAGATTTACACGTTATGGACTCCCGTGCCATTCTGATAATACTGTACTTACATCAGATGATATAAAGGGTTTACTGTATATACTGGTAAATAAAAATCCACAGGAAGATGACAGACAATGTCTTTCAAATAATACTGTCCTTCAAATAGGAGATTATCTTCACTGCCTTGTCCTGAATGAATTCAGAAAAAACAGGTATGTATTTAAAAAATTCAGCAGTACAATTGTCAGTTTTTATGATTTTATAACATTTCTGCAGGATAAATTTCTGCCATATCTTGAACATGAAGTAAAAGAACTATTTATTTCATCACCGGCATCTCATGTTCTGACAGATAATGATAAATTTTATATGAGAAGATGGCAGAAAAAAATTACAGTGACAGATAGAGGCAATATTCATCATTCATATTACGGAAGAATATGTCCACTTGACATAGAGGAAGAGCATATTCTTACAGAATATGCCAGGATAAATGAAGCAGGTATTCTTGAAACTCCTTATTTAAAGGTTCATAATAATGAAATAACAGATGAATTGATATTCCTTGCACCTGATGAAGAGGACAACCTGGATAAATATATAGCTTCAGGAACGGAGAGAGACGATAAATATATTAAAAATGAAGAAGTTTTTGCCCGTGGAGCAAAGGGGAAATTTTCGAAGGTTCATAGAGAAGAAATAGGTTATATTGATTATTCACCTTCTCAAATTTTCAGTATTATTCCCTGTCTGATACCATTTTTATCAGCTTCTCCCTTCTGTTCACTTTTGAAACAGTCCGTGCCGTTGAAATATAAAGAAGAACCTTTTATATATACAGAACAGGAAGAAAGAGGAATGGATTTTATTCATGGAGTCAATTTATTCTGTGTTTTTGTTTCAGACGGGGAATACTCTATGGTAATTTCCGAGTCTGCATCCAGAAAATTGACTTCCATTCGTTCTCATAAGAAATTGAGTTTTTCTATAGATGATAATATGATTTTTACCGGTAAGAATCCATTTTATTCAGAAGAAGAAGTAAATAATTTAGATGAAACAGGTGTTGTTAAAAAAGGCACTTATGTAAAGGAAGGGGATCTTCTATTTTCTTCTATCAGGGAAAAAGAAGATTTTAAAGAATGGATGAGGGATTTTTCCTTCAGTCCTTTTACGGATAAGGCACTGTGTTATGAAGATTTATCAGGGTATGTACCTGCCGGTATTTCAGGTATGGTAACAGAAGTCATTAAAGAGTCTGCTGTGATAGAATTTGAAATTTCAGAAGAAAAACCTGCCTGTGAGGGTGATATGATTATAAACAGACATGGCTTTAAAGGTATTATATCCGGGGTTATACCGGATAAAGATATGATGTTTTATAAAAACGGAAGAAAGAAAATACGTGCCGACATAGTAATCAACTATTCCCTGTGCAATCAGGGACAGACTCTGGAGACACTTCTGGGTTTCCTGGCAAAAAAATTAAAGGGGAGATTTAAAATAGAACCTTCCGGTAAATTGAGCTTTTCTTCAGTATGTGACAATGAGGTTAAAGATATTTTAAATTGTGATATTTATAAAAAATATGAAGACCTGTTAAATTTATCAGAAAAGATACAGGTTTGTAATCCTTTAAATTCACATACTTTTGAGCCGCCGCTGGCAGGTTATCAGTATTTTATAAAACCATTTAAGAAAGAATATAAAAGGAAATTACATTCCAGGGTTATTGACATGCATAAAGAGTTATTGCCCCTTAAATCAGGTGATATGAATATGAGTGAAGGTTTACTTCTTGATGAATTAAGAGCATGTACCTGTGATAATATTAAAGCTTTTATTTATTATATCAGAGGCCTTGGCATCAATGTTATATTCTATGATAAATATCATTGTAATATAACGGATAATATAGTTTTTGCTCAGTCATTGCCGTCTGATATTACCAGTCTGTTTTTTCAGGTTGCTGCAGATGAGGATATTATTCTGTGGGCTTCAGGAGAAGTAAGATACGGAACTTCCTGGTACAGCGAGGAACTTGCAGATATAGAACATGGCCTTTATTCAGTCCCTGTCTTTGGAGAATGGAGGAAAAACAGGGTGAAGTCTTCTTCCATGAATATAGACAGGATAAAAGCTCTTCAAACAAGAATGGCCTTTATAAAATTGCCATGTCATGTAATTCATCCTCTGATTAACAACACTATAAATGTTATTCCCGTTATACCGTTCTATTACAGGCCGCTGTTGTATATTGATAACAGAATAATCCCTCATCCATTGAACAGACTTTATGAGAAGATATTAACCGTAAAATATCAGCTTGAAAGATATGAAGATAACAAACAGGAGAGAAAGAACAGAAAAGTGAGAGTATTTTTAGAGAAAGAACTGTCTGCTGCGATTCATAATCTGTTTGACAGCTATTTATATGGAGACAGAAAGACAGTTTGTAAATCTCTTATAACTCTTCTTGAGGAAATATTTATAAAAGAGCTGTCAAGTGATGAAGAAAATTTTGTGCATAGAGACTTTTTTTCTATGAAACATATGACATCGACAGAATATTTTTATAGTATTTATCTAAATAATTTAAAGGTATAGGAATTTTCATTTTTAATGGCCTAAAATAAAGATTTAGATAAAAATTAAGTAAAGGCAGTTTATCTAAATAATTTAAAGGTATAGGAATTTTCATTATAAGGATATGCATATGAACGGGAAATTAAACAGAGATGATTTTACTTATATGGTAGAGAGAATAAGAACGGGTCTTGAAAGGGATGTTTACAAAGTTCTCTTTCAAGAATATTCAGTGCCATGCCATTTAGATAAATATTACGATAATGATATTTACTGGAAGTTACCATCCTGTGAAACATATCCGGACATGAAAGAAATTATAAGAAAAGGATTTTCTGATGTATCTGATGATATGAAGCAGATCTGCTATAAAATTATAGACAATCTGATGTTCTACAGGGAAATTCCATATATTTTTGTTTTATTTTCACCTGAAATGGTTACTGAAATATATAACATATTCAGCCTTTTAAAAAACAGAAAGAAATCAGGTGTTACTACAGCTAAAACAGAGTTCCCTGTTACTACAGGAGATATTCTTCATAAATATATTTCCGATTTCGACGATACTTTTTCCCTATTCCCTTCTTTCGATATAGTAAGAAAAATAAGAGTACTGTTAGAAGCAGATATAGATAAGATTATAGATGAATTTATAAGTAAACTGAAAAAACTGGACAGGATTATAAAAGTAGTTGATTTTCAGGATGACAGTGTTTTTAAAGATTTCCTGGGCAAAATGAAAAGAGAAGGTCTCGATAAAAAACTCTCTTCCATAGCTTTTCATCTGTCCGGCAGATTTTTTATTTCTCCGGAGGAAGAAAAAGATATTAAAAAGATTTTTGATTTATTAATAGAAGCTGTAAATTCTCTGAAGATTGTATCTCTGTCGGGAGAAAGAAAGTTAAGCAAGGTCACTTCCATATTCAGTCTTATTATTGACAGCAAAAAAAACTATAAGGAATTAAATAAAGAATTGATACGTGACAGAGAACTTATAATATTATTCAATGAGGAAATAAAGAATAACTGTAAAGCCATTGGATTTATACTGAAAAAGATTATTCTGGAAGAGGAAGAATTTATAACTAAAATATTAAAGGGATATTATTTTTCCTGTCTTTCCAGAGAAACAGGCTGCAGTGAAAGATTTTGTAAAGAAGCATATGAGATTGTAAAGAATATTTCTGAAGAAATAGAAAAGAAAAAATTGAGAGAAGCCTGCTGTGATGGCTATAAACCTCTGTTATACCCTGCTATAGTAATTAAAGAACTGTGTGATAATTTTTTAGTTGATATTCCCCCTTATATTCCGGAACATCTTATTATTAATAACACATTGCCATGGAATGTTAAAGAAGAAGCGAAAAATGAACTGGAGTTTTATAGAAGATACTGTAACGATTTGAAAAAGTTAGGCTCTTTTCTGAGTGAAAAACTATTTCCGACCAGAAAATTCCCGGACGTAATGAAAAAAATATATGAAATAAAACTGGATTACACGGTTATTTCTCAGATTACCGGTATACCTGAATGTGAGCTTTTGAAGATTTTTTTGTCAGAATTCTTACAGATTCCCGATGGCTCCGTAATACCTCTCAGGTTATTCCTTACCAGAAAAAAAGATTTTTTAAATGATAACTGTGAAGAAATAAAAAGACACCTGAATAAGAACAGATCTGATAATGATATTGCCCGCAGGTTAAATGAAAAATATGATTATCTGCCTCCGGGATGGCTGACAGGAAAGGATATAAAAGAGTTCAGGAGGAAAAATAATATAGTAAAACACAGAGGAAGAAAAAGAAAATTTTCAGAGGATGCAATAAGCCGGCATAATTAGAGCTGACATCTGGCTACTTTGGATTGCAAGAAAAATAACTCCGACAAATTTTTAGAACAATTATTACAGGAGTTACGCATTTTGTCATTGCGAGGAGCGGAGCGACGAAGCAATCCCAACAATTTCTGTTGTAATAATGGGATTGCTTCGCTTCGCTAGCAATGACTGATTCTTCTGTATTTTTTGCGTAAGTCCTGTTATTATTCTCCCGTAACGCGTTACGGGAGGAAGCCCTTTATTAAATGCTTATGCTCAGGTCGATAAATAAAATATACCTGTGCTGCCTTGATATTTTTGCCTTTCCGGGACTTCGTTGCTACGGAGCACCGGGCAAAGCACTATAGTTGACAGCTAAATGGTATTACCCGTTACGTTCGTGACTGTTATATTGTCTTTCAATTACTTTTGTAATACAGTTTATTGCTCCCTGAAGGGAACTTATGGCAGTCATATCCAGCGGGACAGGAGTGTATCCGTATTTTTTATATAGATTGTTTGACGGTTCGTCCAGTTCCGGTATGCCGAAATTCGGTATAAATATGTTGTCACCGTCTATTACGGAATTATTATAGGTTATCCATGGTACTCCCCTTGTGGATGTACTTCCCAGATAGGGGACTCTTTCTATTTTATAACCTGCATGTTCAAAGCCTTCTGCTATGGCATCAAATTTTGTCTGAAGGTCAGGCTCTCTGTTAACAGTATTCATAAGTTGATCGAGGGGGTGGGAGGGAGCACGGGTAATTTTCTTTTTGATTTCTTCTTCATATTTTGCATATTTTTCGGGATTATTTTTCTTTATACCGGTAAGGATATTTGTGGCCATTGACGGATCTCCTACAGTTATAACGGCTTTGCCTGTTTCCGGGTCACGTTTCCCGAGAGGTGTCATAGCCATATCTATATGAAAAGCTGGTTGTTCTCCCTGATAGCCTACTATAATGACCTTTTGATGCGGAAATGTTCTGTCAAGCATCAGTCTGGCAAGTTCTTCTTTACTGATTTTATCGGCTCCTTCTATCTTCAGATCGCCGATTATTTTATTATATTTCTTCGGATAAGAATTCATATTGTTTACCATAAAGGCTATTGCATCTGAGCCTACAAAAAGTTTATCATTTGTGGCGAGCTGATTGCCTCCGTCAATATATATACCTTCCATCTTATCATACTTTACCTCTGGATTTGCCCTGGCTACCTGTTCTGCTACGGTTTTATCACCTGAGCCGGGAAAGCCTATTCTGTCCTGTTCTATAATCCTGTTTCCCACAACGAGAGCCGAATCCTGTGCCCATATTGAAAGGTTTTCGTCGGAATTAACTATATTAACTCTTTCCGGGCCGGTAATTATCTGTTCTTTTGCAAGGTGTTCTATATAGCTCTTCAGTTCTTCTCTGTCTGATTCATTTGTCGTGAGAACAGTAAATTTAGCAGACGGCATTTTGGATACAAAGGTTTTTATTGCTTCCAGATAATTCTCTTTTACACTGTGGTAAAGGCCGTAAGTAAGACACATATGTGATACATGACCTTCATTGGCCGGGATCATATATCCGTCCATATCCAGACTGCTTATAGTTCCGTCTTTACCTGCATTGAATTTCTGCATTACCCTGGTAAGAGTTCCTTTGATGTCTCCGAAATTTACACTTATTTCTTTATGGGATGGAGATGGTACGCTGTCTCTTTCCGAACCGGAACTTTTTAAAATTTTGAGACTATTCATATCCAGTTTAATAGATATTTTTTCTCCTCTGTCCTCTTTCATAAATGAATCCATTTTATCTTTATCAAGACAGACTTCTTTTAAAATTTTTTCTCTCTGTTCCGAAAGTTTTCCTATGTGCATCCCTTCATGATTCTGATTGTTTATCTTCATTTTTCCCTTTCTCCTTTTTCTTTTTTTCCTCTTTCTTTTTTTCCTCCATGGCATAATCTGCTATAGTTTTTAAATAGGGACCTTTTTTATATTCTTCTATGATCCTCTGCCTTTCT
>JBEHWO010000362.1:0-6863 GCA_040217695.1 Vulcanimicrobiota bacterium
CTATAGCTTTTTCAAATTGCTGTTCCCGTGATGCATTGTCCATTTTTCCCTTCAGATCTTCAATGAGCATATCTGTATTGTTTTTAAGGACATATCGTACATTTTTTATTTTTTCACTGTAATCTTCTCTGCTTATATTACCTGTACAGGGAGCGTCACATAGTTTTATATGGTATCGAAGGCAGGCTTTTTTAGGGAGTCTTTTACAGGTTCTGAGTTTAAATATTTTTCTTAACAGCTGTATGAGATAATCTCTTTTCTGTCCTGAAACAAAGGGGCCGTAATATTCGCCTTTTTCATGTTTTGTTCTGGCAACAAGGAGTCTCGGGAAATCTTCACCTGTTATTTCTATAGAGGCATAACGTCTTGAATCTTTCAGATCAATATTATATTTCGGCTTATGTTTTTTTATGAGTGTATTTTCCAGTATAAGAGCTTCTATCTCATTATCTGTAACGATATAATCAATAGAATGGATATGATTTATGAGGTGCAGGGTTTTTGTATCATGTTCTCTTTTTTGAAAATAGCTTGAAACCCTTTTTTTCAGGTTTTTTGCTTTCCCTATATAGATTATATTGTCTTTTTCATCTTTATAAATATAACAGCCGGGACCTGCCGGCACTGTTGAATAGTCAATCATAGTTCAGGTACGTAACGCGTTACGCGTAACGCGTTACGCGTTACCTGTTCAGAAATTACTCGAAATGGCTCTTACCGGACATGCCTTCAGGCAGAGCTCACAGAGATTACATTTTTCCCTGTCAAATTTCAATTCAAATGTGTCTCCGTCGATCCTGAGAGCTTTCGGGAAACATACTGCTCCGCACGCGCCGCAGTGAACACATAGAGTGTCATCTACAAGTATTTCTGTGGCCAGATGCTCTACCTTTACTCCTTTTTCTTCCAGATATTTAATGGCTGGTTCCAGTTCTCCGATCATTTCTACAACCAGTCTGCCTTCTTCTTTAGCTGTAATTTTGGCTCTGAGTATATTTGTAATTATATTGTAATCTTTTACTAAATGATAGGTAAGAGGTTCTTCTACCAGGGTAGGAGGGAAGCTTAAAACAAAACGGCCCTTAGCCATTAATTTTCACCTCCCTCTTTTTTCTTTAAAGTTTTAAATTCACGATCTGACGGCAGGGGAGCAACAGGTTTGGATAGAGTAAACGTTCCTGCCATTATCCATTCTTTGAGAAGCTGTGCTATTTCCCTTGCTTTTTTATAACTGGATATGGAAGCAGTAGGCACTTTTTTCCCCTGTATTTCAATAGTTCCACTTCTTAATTGTTCATAACTGACAAGACCGAGAGATGGTTTTGAAAGGGTTCCTATACTGTAATCTATTATATTTGTGTATATTTCACTGTCTTTTAAACAGACAAAACGGGCCATTTCTTCATCAAGCACAGGTATTGGTATACCTATGCCTACAAAAAGAGATACGCCATATTTATGCATTACACAGGCTCTCAGAAAGTCAGGGCTCATGCCTTTTAAGTCACCCACTACTGCAAGGGTTGCCGCACCGCCTTTGGGTACACCAAGGTCGGTTCTGTCTCTCTTCGTATTGAATTGAGTTCCTTCCCATGCTACATATCCTGCAGTTCCTCCTATAAATATCCTTGTTCCTATACCTATTGTTCTTAAATAGGGATCTTTAAGGAGCGGACTTAACTGGCCTGCACTGCAGTAAGTCGCATTTGACATATTGGGCGTAAGTACTCCCATGTAAGTGAAAAGGGTTTTTTGAGACGTGTTTGTAGCACATGCGTAGTTTTGATAGGCATTTCTGGGATTATATAAATAGGCCTGATTAAGATCATTCAGCGTGAGCTCTCTTTCTACATGTTTCCCCGGATAACAGTCTGTGCCATCTGAACCTGCAACCAGTTTTATTTCTTTTCCTCTCACAAGATCTTCTATTACATGGGCTCCTCCGTAATCCATGCCTTTTGTTCTGGAAATTGCGGGGGCACCTATATATGCGTCTACTGCAGCAAGAGAACCATAGGCAGGTACGTCATTTAACAGAACGTCACTCATTTTTACAGGAGGATCCGAATGACCGAAATTCAGAAAAGCTCCTGAAGAACACATGGGACCGAAAGTTCCCGTAGTAACTACATCTACTTTTTCCGCCACTCTGCTTATACCTTCTTCATCTGCCATTTTTATAACTTCTTCGGCAGTGAGAACTACAGCTTTACCTTTTTTGATTTTTTTATTGATTTCGGAAAAAGTTTTCGCCATATAATCACATCCTTTATTGGTGAGAGGTGAAAAGTGAGAGGTAAGAGGTCACCATTCACCTCTCACTTTTCACTTTTCACTTTTCACTTAATTTTTAAATTTTAAAAAACTCTCTGTGTACAGCTTTAACTGCTCTTTCCAGGTATTCTTCTTTCACTATAAGATAAAATGCTACCTGTGAAGCGCCGTAAGATATCATGTCAACATTGACATGTTCGTCTGCGATAGCCCTGAATACCCTTGCCGCTAGACCCTTTGTTGTAGCCATGCCTTCTCCTACAACGCCTATTAAGGCTTCATCTTCTATTTTAACCACATCTTCTACTGCGGTGCTGTGGTGTTTCTTCAGCATTTTATGGCAGTCTTCAAGATCGTCCATGTCCAGTATGATATTTATACTGGTCTGAGCGGTAATTACAGATTTTATATTTATTCCATGGTTACTTATGGCTGATGCCATAGAAGACAGTACTCCCGGTTTATAACCTATACCAACTCCTTCAATCTTAATTACCCCTATGTCTTTACTGCATGCCACACTTTTGATAACATCTTCTTTCTGGTATCCTTCTTTTTCTATTATAGTTCCTGTTCTTTCCGGGTTATATGCATTTTTAATAACTATAGGTATGCCTTTGGGTTCAATAGGCTGAACGATTCTGGGATGAAGTATTTTTGCTCCGAAATAGGCGAGTTCTGCCGCTTCTGCGTAGGATAGTCTATCTATAAAATGAGCTCCCGGAACAAGTTTCGGGTCGGCACTCATAAAACCATCTACGTCTTTCCATACTTCAACAACACTGCTATCCAGTGCAAAGGCTATTATACCTGCTGTATAATCACTTCCTCCAAATCCGAAAAGAGTCGTGTAACCATCTTTTGATTGTCCGAAAAATCCTGTTACTACAGGAATGCCCCCTTTATCCAGTTCATGCCCTATATTTTTTTTGAGGTTTTTTCTTGTACTCTTCAAATCCGCTGTGGAATTACCAAATTCTCCATCTGTGATTATACCTATATCATCTGCTTCCATGGCACGGCTCTTTATGCCTTCTGACCTGAATATACCTTCCATTATGTGAACAGAGAGTCTTTCGCCGAAGCTGAGTATCATATCCCTGGATTTTGACGTTAATTCTTCCGTATAGTTTATTCCATATAACAGCCTTTCAAGGCGCTTCATCTTTTTTTCAATTCTCTCCAGTATGTCCGAAAGTATATCTGAATTTCTTATAGCCTGAGTTGCAACTATCTGATGTTTTTTTGATATTTCCTTTATAATTTTTTCTACTTCCTCTTCTTCTTTTAACGCTTTTTTTATTGCCTTCTGCAGTTCTTTCGTAATACCCTGCATGGCAGATAAAACAAGGACTTTATCTTCTTTTTCCTTTATTAATAAGTCCTTTACCCTGTGATAACTTTCTGCGTCAGTTAAGCTTGAGCCTCCGAATTTGATTACTTTCATAAATATTACAGCCAGATACTCTGAAAAATCCGGCCTGTGACAAATCTCCTTTCTTTTTTATAGTATATTTCATACCTTATTAGAATTTAAATTGTCGTGACGCGTTACGCGTTACGCGTCACGGGTTTATATCCATGGGCATCACGCTTTACACATTACGAGGTTATTAATTATACGTTGTTACGAATATAATAAAATATTTCAGCTACAGGCAATAACTATTTTCAAGCGAAAGTTGACTGCTGATAGCTGAATGCCAGAAGTTATATTTCTTTTCCTTCATATAACATTAAGAGACAAAAAGCATCTATGACAAGGGAATGGTTTATTTTACCACTGCATATCATAGGGGCTATCTCTTTTTTGGGTACGAAGAACAGATCTATTTCCTCATGACTATCCAGAGACTGGCAGCCGGATTTAAAGGCGTTTCTGGCAAGATACATATAACACTTATTATTTTGAATGGCAGGGTTTGGCCTTACAGTCCCGAGATTTATAAACTCGGCGGAACTATAACCTGTTTCTTCAAGTAATTCTCTCCTCGCAGCTATTTCCGGAGATATATCCTTACCCTCTATAACACCTCCGGGAATTTCTATTACATCTTCTCCTGTTCCATGTCTGTACTGCTTTATGAGTATAACCATGCCATCTTCAGTTACAGGCAATATATTTACCCAGTCACAGGTATCAATTACAGTATAGTCTTTTTCTGTATTATCTTCGTTAAACAAATATCTGTCATGCCGTATTTTCAGGATTCTATCGGTAAATTCAACATGAGATGTTAAAAAAGTCCATTTATCTTTCATAATCTTTAACCAGGCACAGTTTGCTGATTTAAACGTATAGTAATTTTCATTTTTAATGGCGTAAAATAAAACTTTAGATAAAAATTATTTACAGGCCATTTATCTAAATAATTTAATTTCCGGTAATAATTTGTATTTCCGGCAACAATTTCTCTTATTTTTCAACGAAATATTTTAAAATCCTGCCTGGTTATCAAAGCTCACAATTTATGTTGCCGGGCTTCTCTCGTGACGCGTAACGCGTAACCCGTGACGGGAGGAAAAAAATTTCATACTTCGTTGTGAGTGAACCGGTCATGGTTGTTAGTGAGTAGTGAGTGGTGAGTAACATAGAGTAATTCTCAATTACTATTCACTGTTTAAAGTTCTGTCCATTATCATATAAATTAAATTATAAAATATTAAAAAATACCCTTAAATTTTTTGCAATAGTTCCGATAATAAATATAGAGGCTTTTTTTATTTTTATAAAAATTATATGTCATAATAAATCATATTTATAGTTATTGAGGTGAGTATAAATAATACATAAATGCTCTCCTGACGCGTCGCCGGTCAGGAGGTAAGATAAAATAATAAAGCGGACGTGATAGAAGATGGATCATAAAAATAAGGTTTTTAAAAATTTAATCAATTTTATTCAGAGCAAAGAGAAGTTTGCCTTTTTAATTGGCAAAGAAGACGGTCATGCCCATTCTATTGCACTTGCAGCTTTACTTGTTTGTTTTTTTGGACAGGAAAAAAATATACTCTTTCGTACAAGCAGTGTAAAAGACATAGAAACATATCTTTCTAAAGCACTATCCGGATTCTGGAACGGCGATCCGGGGGATAATAAATTTAGAAAACGTATAAGAGAATCTGTCAAAAAAAGGAATTTTTCAATAGCTTCTATGAATATATTTATAGATACGACAAATCCGCGATCCAGAGTTGTAACTCCGGAAAAACTTCATGGAGCTATAGTATATCCTGTAGAAAACTTTTTATCTCAAAATTGTATATTTGAAAAATGCCTTGCAGATCTGAAGAACAGAGAAGTCGAAAAAATAATTTTCTGCACAGCTATTAACGAAGTGAATTTTGACGGACTTAAACTGTTAAAACCTGTCATGATTAATGATGAAAAGCTTCTGTGTAAAAAGAATTTTGATTTCATTAAATATATGCCGGAAAAGAGTATGATATATTCTCTTGCCAGTTAATTCTGGAAGTAATTTTTAAGTCAATCAGGGAGTAAATTCTTCAAGATCTCTAAGCATTTCGTTGCACTCTTCTATTGATTTTTCACATTTTATTATATATTCTTCGTATTCTCTTTTACTCTTTTCAAAAGAACCTTTAAGTTGTAAGACTCTCATGTAAAGCTGCATTAAATCCCAGTCGATTTTTGTTTTTTCCACTGTTTTTCACCTCCACCCCTCTGTCAGGTGGTATCCAACAATTCCTGCAAAGAAAATAATAATTATACAGATTGAAGCGATCATACATCGTATGCCCGGTTCAAGCATACAGATTTCCTCGGCTTAAAGTTCAACAATTTTATGAAAAATCCTTGTAATATTTGTTTAAAGTTGAGAGTTTAATGGTGAAGATTTATCTGTAAACTTTAAACGATAGCGTTTTTTACGACATATAGCTTCACTTTTACTGAAAATTTTACGTAATTATATAAATCTATTAATTGATGGGGATTACCGGGTGGTTATGGGTGATGGGGTAAGAAGATCCAGAACCCGGCCCACGGAACCCAGGACCAAAAACCTGAAAGATTTAATTTTTATTTATATATAAAATTGCCTGTCATTTTTAAACGGAATCTCATTTGACCTTCATATCCTTAAATGTTATAATATGTCAAAATTTCTGTTTGGAGAGAAAGTTATGTTAGAAGCATATAAACTCATAAGGGATTTATCCAGTAAAGATGAGTATGTGAGATTATCTGCGGCAAGAACTCTTGGAAATGAAAAAGTTGTTGAAGCAGTAGAACCACTTGCGTTACTTCTTTCTGACTCCAACGTGGCAGTTAGAACTATAGCGGCAGAGGCTCTGGGGAAAATTGGAGATGAACGGGCTGCCAACAGTCTTATAGCATGTCTTAACGATGACTACAGCCGTATGAGGAAAGCTGCTGCAGAAGCTCTGGGAAAGTTCGGTGATTACAGAGCCTTAACTCCTATGTTACATCTTGCTCAGACCGATTCTGACCCGGAAGTAAGAGCAGTGGCAAGGAAAACTGTAGATAAGATAAACAGCGTGGTGCAGGAGATAATTGATAAGCTTGATGATGAACTCAGCAGTCCCATAGAAAGTGACAGAAAACA
>JBEHWO010000363.1:0-6856 GCA_040217695.1 Vulcanimicrobiota bacterium
CCATAATAGTTACAGAACCGACTCCTTTCGGATTTCATGATCTATGCCTTACGGTAGAACTGTTAGATAATCTGAAATTACCTTATGGTGTAATAATAAATAAGGATAATGGAAATAGTTCTATAGAAGAATATTGCCAGAAAAAATCTATTCCTTTACTGTTAAAGATACCATTTGACATGCAGATAGCAGAACTTTATTCCAGAGGGATACCTTTTTCTACGGAATTACCTGGATGGCATGACAAATTTAAAAATGTCCTGACTTATATAATGAAATATCACTGGAGAAAAAAGGACAGCACTTCTGTTAAATGGCCTTACAGTTAAGATTTTATAGGAACAACCGGTATCATGTATTATAAATGATAATAATGCTCGCGTCACGGGTTATGCATGACGTGTCACGATCCTGAAAAGAAAAGTGGTAATAAATAATGAAAGAACTTGTTATTATCAGCGGAAAAGGAGGAACAGGGAAGACCCTTGTTACAGCTTCTTTTTCTGTTCTAAAAAAAGACTCTGTTATAGCAGATTGTGATGTAGATACACCAAATCTTCATTTATTACTCAAACCTGATATTATTTCGGAAGAAGATTACTATGGCCCGAAAGTAGCAGTTTTAAATAAGTCAAAATGTATTAAGTGCGGGAAATGTATGGAGAAAAATCTCTGCAGGTTTCATGCTATAGAAGGCGGCGAAATGCCGGTTTTCAATTCTTTTTACTGTCGCGGGTGCAAAGTCTGTACTATTGTCTGTCCGACAGATGCTATAACCCTTGAAGAAAGAAAAGCAGGGAAGATTTATAGAGGTCATGTTGAACATATGCCGGTAATTTACGGGCAGCTTTTACCGGGCTATTTAGGTTCCGGAAAAATGGTTGTTCAGATAAAAAACATGGCAAAAAATGTAGCATTGAAAGAAAATAAAGATTTAGTTATGATTGACAGTTCTGCAGGGCTGGGCTGTAATGTCATAGCAGCTCTGAGTAATGCCGATATGGCTCTTCTTGTTACAGAACCTACTATGTCCGGCATAAGTGATTTAATAAGAATTTTAGAGGTAATAGATTATTTTCAAATACCTGTATCCGTATGTATAAATAAGTGCGGTATAAACAGAGAAAATGAGAAAAAAATAGTTGATTACTGTAATGAACAGGGTATCAGAGTTTCAGGTAAATTATCCTTTGACAGGGAACTGGCTTTGAATAATAAAGGTGAAATACCTCTGATTTCGTCGCCTGAAAGTAATCTTTCAGAAGAGATCAGAAATTTATGGCATGAAGTTTCTATGTTACTGAAATGAAAAAATATTCCTGTGTGCCTCGCGTCACGCGTCATGCGTCACGCGTCACGCGTCACGTATCATCAATTGAAAGGAAAGAAAGTATGATAATAAGTATAGCAAGCGGTAAAGGAGGAACAGGTAAAACTACTGTAGCTACAGCTCTTGCTCAGGCTATTGGAAATGTTCAGTTTCTGGACTGTGATGTAGAGGAGCCAAATGCCCACCTTTTTTTAAAACCTGAAAGAGAACATATTGAAACAATATATGTCTCCGTACCTGAATTCGATAGAAATTTATGCACTTACTGCGGTGAATGCGGAAAAATCTGTCAGTTTCATGCCATAGTATCTGTAAAGAAAAGTATTCTTTTGTTTCCTCAACTATGTCATTCCTGCGGCGGATGTATCAGGGTCTGCCTTTCAGGTGCTTTAAAAGAAGTGAAAAGGGAAACAGGTGTTATAGAATCAGGCAGAAGCAGTAATATTGAATTTCATCACGGTATATTAAATATAGGGGAAGCCAAAAGTCCTCCTCTTATTAAAGAATTGAAGAAAAAAATAAAGAATAATGTAACAGTTATAATTGACTGTCCTCCGGGAACCTCCTGCCCTGTTGTTGCATCTCTCAAAGATACCGATTATATTTTACTTGTTACGGAACCGACTCCTTTCGGATTAAATGATCTGAAACTTGCCGTTCATCTTGTCAGATCTCTTAATATACCTTTTTCTGTAATAATAAATAGATCTGACACGGGAGATAACAGAGTAAAAGAATACTGTGCATCAGAACATATAGATGTATCTATGGAAATACGTGATGACAGAAGGGTAGCAGAAGGTTATTCAAGAGGTGATACACTCCTTGAGACTCTTCCTGAATTAAAAACAGAATTTATAAAGCTTTTTGAGAATATAAAGACACGTTGTACAGGATACTGATATGCTCTCGTGACGCGTCACGAGAAGATTACTTTTATTAAATGCTTATGCCCGGGTAAGTAAATATGGTGGAGGTGAATAACAGATGACTTCGATAGAGAAAAATATAACAGAAGAGGAGGATATAACAAAAAATATCCCTCATAAGATTCCTGATGAAAATATTTTTATAAAGAATTTCCTTTATTTTTATAACACACTGGATAAAGAACAGATTGAAACAGATATAGAAAAACTTCGAAATATTTATCCTGAAAAAAAAGATGATGAACTTGCACTGGTTTGCATAAATAATTTTGCAAAGAAAAATTCCTTCTGGGGAGGATTGAGTGCTATGCCCGGGTGTATACCGGGGCTTGGCACTGTTATGCAGGTAGGCACAGCCATTGCGGACAGTTTTGCTCTTCTGAGATCTCAGACTGTTCTTATACTTGCCATAGCTTCTCTTTACGGATTTAATCCTTCATCAGAAGAAAGAGTAACTGAAGTATTGATGATATTAAGCGGAAATACATTTTTACAGGAAGCAGATGAAGGTCACTTCAGAACAGAAGTGCTTAAGGGTGGTACTGCAAGAATTGTTAAGAATATTCTTGCAGGCATGAGCGGTTGTTTCTGCAGAAGAAGTATTTTTCGTTTTCTCCCTGTTGCAGGCATAGCTGCAGGGGCAGGTATGAATTATTTTTCTACATTGGAAACGGGGAAAAAGGCTCATGAATATTATAGAAGACACAGACACAGACATAGAGAAGGAAGAAATTATGAATAAAATCAGAGAACTTGTAGTAATAAGCGGTAAAGGAGGCACAGGAAAAAGTACTATTGTTTCTGCCTTTGCCTCTCTCGCAAAAAATAAAATAATGGCCGACTGTGATGTAGACGCGGCAGACCTTCATCTTATATTTAACCCGGAAATAAAAGAAAGGGAAAATTTCATAGGAGGTAATGTTGCCGGGCTGGATAAAGATAAATGTATAGAGTGCGGTACATGTCTGGAACTATGCAGGTTTGATGCCATAAGAAAAGATTTTTGTATTGATCATGTTTCCTGTGAAGGATGCAGTGTGTGCAGTCATTTCTGTCCTGTAAATGCCATAAATATGAACCCTTCTGTTTCAGGAGAGACATTTATAAGTGATACCAGGTTTGGCCCCTTTGTTCATGCAAGGCTTGTACCAGGAGGAGAAAATTCAGGGAAACTCGTTACAGAGGTAAGAAAAAAAGCAAAGAAACTGGCAGAAGAACATAAGTTTAATCTTATTATAATAGACGGATCTCCCGGAACAGGATGTCCTGTTATATCTTCTCTTGCAGGTGCAGATAAAATACTTGTAGTTACAGAACCGACCATGTCAGGTATTCATGATATGAAAAGAGTTGTAGAACTTGCACATAACTTCAAACTTTACCCATCTGTGTGTATTAATAAATATGATATAAATACTGACATGAGTAATAATATTGAAGAATATTGCCTCTCGGAAAAAATAGATTTTCTGGGCAGATTACCTTATGATAATGTAACTACAAAGGCTATGATAGAAAATAAAACAGTTATAGAATATTCTGACGGAAACTTCAGTAAACACATAAAATTACTGTGGCAGAAACTGGAAAAAAATTTAGCCGAAAATAAATAGCTTACCTCGCGTCACGCGTCACGCGTCACGCGTCACGATTCCCGTATAAAGGAGGTGAATTACTATGCCAGGTTTTGACGGAACAGGCCCTATGGGAATGGGGCCCAGAACAGGAGGAGGCAGAGGATCTTGTCCTCCCCCTCCATATGATCCTCGGTTCGGAGCAGGAAGAGGAGGCAGACCACGGGGAGGCGGAAGAGGCCGTGCATGGGGCGGCGGAAGAGGCAGGAGATATGATTACGGACAGCAATGGGCTCCTGAATTTTACGGAGAATATGTTCCTGTAAGACAGGATTTAGATGAAGAAAAGGAATACCTTGAAAAACAGACCAGTTCTCTGGAAAACCAGATAGTTTATCTGCAGGAACAGGTTATATCATTAAACAAAAGACTTGACGAATTGAAAAAAACTGAATAAAGAACGGGGAGGAGAGTAGTCCATTAAGGCTACTCTCTCTATTGTCTATTATTATACTATGGAGGCGACCTATGGATCAACAGTGTAAAACATGTAATTTTCAGCAGGGATGCACTCATGAAGGACATCCTGATGACAGATGCATGGAAGAGATTATTCGTAAAGACAGGTTAAATAAGATAGGAAAAAAACTGCTTGTTATGAGCGGCAAGGGAGGTGTCGGCAAGACAAGCGTGGCTGTTAACCTTGCTGTGGCTTTAACTATGAGAGGTAAAAAGGTGGGACTTCTGGATATAGATATTCACGGCCCCAATATACCGAAAATGGTCGGACTTGAAGGGAAAAGACTTGCCGAACCGTCAGGAGAACTTTCTCCTTTATTTATTCCTCCTTCTCTGAAAGTTATGTCTATAGGTTTTTTACTTGAAAAGACAGAAGAAGCAGTTATATGGAGAGGTCCCCTTAAAATGCGTATCATTGAACAGTTTTTAACAGAAGTTACCTGGGGTGAACTGGATTATCTTCTCATAGACGCACCTCCCGGAACAGGAGATGAACCTCTTACCATAGCACAGCTTATACCGGGAGCAGAAGCCATAATAGTAACTACAGGCCAGGAAGTGTCACTTCTGGATGTGAGTAAATCAATAACCTTCTGTCATAGAACATCTATGAAGATAGCAGGAATTATCGAAAATATGAGTGGCTTTTCCTGTCCTCACTGCAGTCACGAGATAAATTTATTTAAAACAGGTGGGGGAGAAAAACTGGCAATGGAAAAAGGTATAAGATTCCTGGGTAAAATTCCTATAGACCCTGAAATAGTTAACTGCGGAGACAGCGGTAAAGCTTATGTGAAAGAATATCCCCATGCGAAAGGATCTGATATATTTAAAAAAATAGCAATAGAACTGGGGGTAGAATAATATGAATCTTAATGTTGTAATCAGAGGCGGAGGAGATCTTGCTACAGGTGTTGCTCACAGATTATTTAAATCAGGTATGAAGGTTATTATTACGGAAGTTGCGGAACCTCTTGTTATAAGAAGAACTGTTGCTTTTGCATCTGCCGTATATGAAGGTGAATTTACGGTAGAAGGTGTAACTGCAAAATTTCAGAAAACAGAACCTGTTTTTACAAATGAATTTATTCCTGTAATAGTTGATCCTGAATGTTCTGTATGGCACAGATTGAAACCTGATGTAATAGTAGATGCCATTATGGCAAAAACCAATAAAGGAACCTATAAATATATGGCACCTGTTGTTATTGCACTTGGCCCTGGATTTAATGCCGGTACGGATGTGCACAGAGTCATAGAAACACAGAGAGGTCATTACCTGGGAAAGATTATAGAAGAAGGTTTTGCAGAAAATGATACAGGCATACCCGGTGAGATAGGAGGCTGTTCTTCTCAAAGAGTTATAAGAGCGCCGGAATGTGGAATTTTTACTTCAGAGAAACAGATTGGTTATACAGTTAAAGAAGGAGATATACTGGGAAAAATAAAAGATGTTGAAGTAAAAACAGGTCTTTCTGGTGTTATAAGAGGGCTTATAAAAGATGGAACATATGTTGAAAAGAATTTAAAGATTGGAGACATAGATCCCAGGGGAAAAAAAGAGTTTATTTGTAATATATCAGATAAGGCAAGGGCTTTAGGAGGAAGTGTCCTGGAAGCTATAATGAATTGCTATTCGGACAGAATTATATTTTTTGAGAAGTGATATTTATAAAATATAACTATTTAGCGTTGTGAAGTTGACAATATAAAATAATGGTCTTTCAACTCTCTAAGTGCTGCCAGAGGTAAATACGACACCGGATAATCTGTAACCTTGTCTCCTCGCGTCATGCGTCACGCGTTACGCGTCACGACTATAACCAGTGGAATAATTACCGTCATAAGCACTAAGATATTACAAAACCAGTGTTTACGTTGCCAACTTCAGAATGTTAAATATATACAGGTAAACTATAGTGGAGCTTTTTATGAAGAGATTAACATTTATATGTGTTTTTTTGTTGATTTTTTGTGGATGTAAAAAACAGCAGGAAAAGAAAGAATTTGTTATAATGACTTCCTTTTATCCTGTTTATATAAGTACTATTAATATTACAAAAGATATTCCCGGCATAAAGGTTTTAAACCTTACTGAACCTCAGACAGGATGTATTCATAATTATGCTCTTACAGTAGATAATATGAAAAACCTTTCTGTATCAGATATTTTTGTAATAAATGGAGCAGGAATGGAAAGTTTTCTTGACAGGGTTATAAGAGAGAGAGAGAATTTGAAAATCATAGATTCAAGTAAAGATATAGAATTGATAGAACAAAATAATAATAATAAGTCTTATAATCCTCATATATGGGTTTCCATATCAAATTTAATAAAACAGGTAGAAAATATAGAAGAAGGACTCTCAATGTATGATCCTTCTCATAAAGAATATTATGAGCAGAATGCAGATATTTATATAGAGAAGCTCAAGAAATTAAAATATGAAATGGACGAAGGAATGAAAGATATAAAATACAGAAATGTTGTAACTTTTCATAAG
>JBEHWO010000364.1:0-6803 GCA_040217695.1 Vulcanimicrobiota bacterium
CCTATACCGTGAGACAGACCGGATATATCTTTGACTTCTCTGGCATTTACCCATTTCCCTTCTTCAGGAATAGGCGCAGGCCCGTGATCAGGTCCTTTTTTTACACAGGCCATGCATTCAACTTCATGTGAATAATTCATAAATTTTATCCCCTTTCATATGATTTTAGCGAGCTTTTAGTAGAAATTTCTTTGAGCCATCCTTTCATAATAAATATTGACAGATTCATAATTGATTATTTTGTCATTGCGAGGAGCGAAGCGACGAAGCAATCCCGACAGTTCCCGGTATACCAGTGGGATTGCTTCGCTTCGCTCGCAATGACAATGGTTTCCACCTGTGTTTTGTGTGAGTCCTGTTAAAACTAACTATAAAATTAGATATAATAAAAAATTATCCTTTTTTATATAAAAAAATAATGCATGATGAATTTCATCACGCATTATTTTTTTACTGATCACTGATCACTGATCACTGATCACTGAAAATTACCCCTGTGCTTTATATTCCTGATAACTGGCCATTACTTTCTGGACATAATTCTGTGTTTCCTTGAAAGGCGGAACTCCTCCGTATTTCTTTACATTACCGGGGCCTGCATTATAGGCTGCGACTGCAAGCTTCATGTCACCGCCGAACTGTTTCATTAACTGTCCTATATATTTTGCTCCGCCCATTATGTTCTGGCCCGGATCATAGGCATTCTGAACTCCGAGACCTCTTGCAGTTGCCGGCATAAGCTGCATGAGTCCCTGTGCTCCGCAATGAGAAGTGGCCTGAGGATTAAAACCTGATTCATTTTTTATTATTGCTTTTACCAGTGCGGGGTCAACTCCGTTTTTCATTGCTTCCTGGTTTATTATATTTGCATACTGGCCCGATACAGGATTGCCTCCTCCTGCTCCTGCCATTGCTCCTGCTCCGTTAGGTCCTGCATAGGCTCCCGCTCCTGCTCCACCGGGGCCTCCTGCATAGGCTCCTGCTCCGTTAGGTCCTGCATAGGCTCCTGCATATGGCATACCGCCGCCCATACCAGGCATCATACCGCCGCCCATACCGGGCATACCGCCCATACCGGGCATACCGCCCATCATACCGGGCATCATACCGCCCATAAACGGATTTGCTCCTCCGCCCATCATCATCATCATCATCTGCATCATCTGCATCATCATCTGCATCATCTGCATCATAGGATTCTGCTGCATGCCCATGAAATTACCGAGACAGTTGCCCATCATACCACCCATGCCTTCCATACCGGGCATCATTCCGCCCATCATACCGGGCATACCCATACCTGGCATCATTCCGCCCATCATACCGGGCATCATTCCACCCATTTCCTGGCAGGGACCGCCTGTAACACCCTGCATCATTTGCTGCATCATCTGCATCATCTGCATCATAGGGTTCTGTTGCATCATACCCATCTGACCGGCACCTGCTCCGCCGAAATAGTTATTTACAACACTTGTCGAATTATTCGTATTTCCTATTCCTATTCCCATTCTATATACCTCCTCGATTAATCTGATTCTTTGCTGAAGTTAATTGTTTATTTATTAATATTATCACGTTTTTTTTATAAAAGTAAAGAGTTTATTGGCTGAATTTTTTTCGATAATTTGTTATTATCACAGCTTTTATAGCGTATTTTACTGATAATAAATATTTTCCTCCCGTCACGCGTTACGCATCACTATATAAACTGTAAATATGATGTAGTTATTTGCTGAAAACTCCTGACTATAAATATTATTTTTTAAATTTTTTTCGATAAATATTCTATTGCTTTTTGCAGTTGCAGATCATCATGTTCTTTTTTTATAATTTTATTCATCTTTACTTCTATATCGGGTGTAAGACCTGCTTTGTCTATATTTCTGCCGAGAGGTGTAAGATAATATGATGTGGTTATTTTTAACACACCTGATATACCGAGAGGATAAATAGTCTGGACACATCCTTTCCCGAAGGTTTTAGTGCCTATCAAAACACCTCTTTTATTATCCTGAATGGCACCGGCAGTTATTTCCGATGCGCTTGCACTGTATTCATTTATAAGAATGGCAAGGGGTAGATCCGTATCTGTTCCTTCTGATTTGTAGATAACAGGGTAAGAGCATTTCTCTTTTACCGTTACTATTTTACTGCCTCCGGGGAGGAATTTGCTGCATACACTGACAGCACTTTCCACATATCCGCCGCCGTTGTTTCTTAAATCCAGAATATAAGCCTTTGCTCCTTTTGATTTTAATTGTTCCATAGCTTTGCCAAGTTCAGTTCCGGTTGTAACACTGAAGGATCTGATTTTTATATAACCTGTGGATTTATTCATCAGACTGTAAGACACATTATCTATATGTATGACTCTGCGGACAACCGTAATTTCTTCAGGCTCTTCATTTACTCTTTTTACCCTTAAGATTACCTCTGTTCCTTCCTGTCCCCTGACTTCTTTTATTGCTTCTTCCATAGATATGCCTGAAGTATCTATACCATTGATTGCGAGTATTGTATCACCGGGTTTCAGACCTGCTTTATGGGCAGGGCTGTTTTCTATGACTTCGATGATTATTGGTTTTTTCCCGTTTTTTTTATCTAATTCCATAGAAATACCTATGCCGGAATAGTCATTCATATTAATGGATTTCACAAAATCTCTGTATTCAACAGGATCCATATAATAACTGTATGGATCATCCAGTGCTTTAAGCATACCGTCAACAGCTTCCCTGAGTATGTCTCCGGCAGGTAATTTTTCCGTGGCACATGAGGTAATAATTTCATCCAGCCTGGATGCAAAAAGCTTTAAATCTTCTTCTTTATTATCTGTTATTTTAATTGTTTTTATATCTGCAGAACAATTATTTTTTTTCAGGAATGATTTTATGCCGTCTATGGCTCCTGTAAAGATTTTCTGTCTGTTAATATCACCTGCAAAATGCTTATCCGCAGAATTATAAATTTCTACGATAAGGTCTGTGTTAATGTGGCTGTTATCTTTTGCCTTAAGAGATCCGGCAAGAAGGAAGATTATTAATAATAGAAGTAATATTTTAGATTTTTTTATCATACCTGCCATCCGTTACATGTTTTTACAGCATCTGAAGCCTATGGTACTTATACGGCCCACATCAGGGGTGCAAAAGCCTCTTTTGCTGCATCTGTATGAATTCAGTTCCCTTGTAGTACGGGATACGCCTCTTATTACTTTATATCTCCCTGAAGGAGGTCCCTGAGGGTTTCTTATATGGCCATAACGATAATAGTAGAAATCATACCAGTCACTGCACCATTCTTCCACAGAGCCGAGCATGTCCATTGCGCCGTAAAAACTGGTTCCTTCGGGGAATCTTCCTACAGGCAGCGTGCCATCGAAGTTTTGCTTTTTTCTTATATGTTCTTTTTTATCCATAAAGGGATTGTCACAGAAATTTTTATCCCATTTATTACCCCATGGAAAAATTCTTCCGTCTGTTCCGCGGGCAGCTTTTTCCCATTCCGCTTCTGTGGGAAGTCTTTTCCCCGCCCAGTCACAGTAAGCTTTTGCATCTTCCCATGTAAGGCATGTTGCAGCATGGTCCATTTTCTGGTCATACATGAAGCTCTGATCTATAACTCTTTTAAAATCGCCTTTTACATTATAATTTGTCGATTTGACAAAATCTATATATTGCCCTATTGTTACGGGTGTTTTATCTATATAATAATCATTTAAATAAATTTTTCTTTTAGGTTTTTCTCTTGTTTCTCCATCAAGATCGTCTTCATCGCATCCCATCCAGAATTCTCCTGCAGGGATATGCATCATTTCAGAATTATCTTTCCCATGTCTTATGGATTTAAATTTTTTTTCGGCCATTTATATACAACACCTCTTTGTCACTGAGCAGTGATCACTGTTCAGTGCTCAGTGGATACTGCCCGATTGTCATTTATTGTTTGTTATTTCTTATTTATTACTCCTTATTTTATATTATTCACTTATCATTTTATATGAACACATCACAATTACCTGATCACTGGTAACTGGTCACTGATTTACTTTCTGTCCAGTTCTGCAAGTACATTTAACATATATTCTTTTACCCAGGGATATACCTCTCTGTCCCTGGCTTTTTTTAAAGATTCCAGTGCATTTCTGTCACCGATTTTACCAAGAGCAAAAGCAGCGTTCCATCTGACCCATTCATTATCATGCCTTAGAGCTTTTGTAAGGGGATCTACTGCCTTTACATTTTTTATCCATCCGAGAACAAAGGCGACATTTGCCTGAGCATCTACGTTTGAATGTTTTATTTGATGCAACTCATCTATTAAATGTTGCAGTCCGAGTTCACCTATTTTGATGAGTGAATGAATGGCATTTTCCTGGACATCTCTGGAAGGATCACCTATGGCTTTTATCAGAGCTTCTACTGCCTGTTTACCGCCTATTTTCCCGAGAGCCAGAACAGCCATCTTCCTTGTAGTTTCATCATTACTTCCGGCACCTTTAACTACTTCATTTAGTTTAATGGTTCCCATACTGCAGAACTCTTTATATAATTTCTTTTTCTTATTACTGAGTTTCGTATCAGGCATCTCTGTACCTGAGCCGACTAATTTACCCAGAATGCCAAACATAAAAACACCCCTGTCCGCAAAAAGTTACCTTTATAAGTATATCAAACATAGAGAAATATGGCAATACCTGCAGGGATTGCGTTTTTTATGCCAGGTGATTTTATATGGAATGGAAAAAGAAATCTGTCACAGAATATTCAGAGTGAAAAGTGAATAAACAAGATTTTACTTGCTTTCCACTACTGACCTGTGTATAAGCATGTAATAAAACCGTTCCTCCTGTGACGCGTCACGCGTTACGCGTCACGATTCCCATATAAATTACTGACCTGTGCATAAGCATGTAATAAAACCGTTCCTCCCGTCACGCGTCACGCGTTACGCGTCACGATTTTCGTATAAATCCTCTCCCAGAATGTTTCTTATAGAGTTGGCCAGATTATTCATAGTAAAAGGCTTCATTATGAATTCTCTGATACCTGTACTCAGTGCCTGTTCTTCATTTACCTGTTCACTGTATCCGGTGCACAGTATTACCGGTATGTCAGGCCTTATTCTCATTAATTCTCTGGCAAGAGCTATGCCTGACATATTCGGCATGGTCTGATCCGTAATAACAAGAGAAAATTTATCAGGTTTATTCCGAAATATTTCCAGCGCTTCTATACTGCATGTCGTAGCAATAACTTCATAGCCAAGTTTTTTTATGAGTCTGTTTCCTATATTAACTATTTCTTTTCTGTCGTCAACAAAGAGTATGTATCTGTAACCTTCCTGTACTATTAATTGTTCCGTTTCCTTTGCCATATTTTCATATCTACTTCTGGTAAGACATGGAAAATATATGTGAAACTGTGTTCCTTTACCTATTTCACTGTAAACTTTAATTTCTCCTTTATGGCTTTTTACTATACCATGAACAACAGGCAGTCCCATTCCTATACCTTCTCCGAATTTTCTTGTTGTAAAATACGGTTCGAAGATTCTTTTCATAACAGTGCTGTTCATACCATGTCCCGTATCACTTATGGCAAGTTTTACATACTGACCTGGCCTGAGTTTTTCATATAAATGTACAGTTTCCTGAGTAATATCAATATCTGTAAGGCTTATTTCCAGAGTGCCGCATTTCCCTGCCATGGCATATACCGAATTTGTGCAGAGATTCATCAAAATCTGCTGTATCTGTGCAGGATCTGCCAGTATTATACTGTTATTTCCTTCGATATTCTGCTGTATTTCAATTGTGGAAGGCAATAGAGCTCTGAGCAGTGCAAGACTATCTCTCAGCACAATACTTATCACTACCGGCTCTTTTTTCTGTACGCTTTTCTGGCTGAAAATAAGTATCTGTTTTATCAGTTCTTTTGCTTTATGACAGCTTTTTATTACTTCATTCAGATTTTCCTTGAGAGGCCCTTCGGAAAGTTCGTCTGCAGTCAGTTCCGTATAACCTAAAATAGATACAAGGATATTATTGAATTCATGAGCTATACCACCTGCCAGCCTCCCTATGGCTTTCATTTTATGATTGTCATATAATTCCTCTTCAAGTTTTTTTTTCTCTTCTATTGCTTTCTTTCTCTCTGTAAGATCTGCAATTACGGCACGATAGACCGTTACATCTTGAGACATAACATTAGGAATACTGAGCAGTTGTAATATCGCTGTTTCTTTGTTTTTTCTCTCTATTGTAATTTCACTGATTATCTGTTTGCCGGTTTTTTTACATCTCTCTAAATGATTGAAAAATTTATTTAAATCAGCAGGCACTATAAATCTGGTAAAAGGTAATCCTGTAAGTCCTGTTTTTTCCATTCCGAGTATTTTGGCACCTGTTACATTAATCTTCTGAATTATTCCGTTATTATCTATTGTCAGATAGCCTGCAGGCGCAAAATCATAGAGGTCTGTATAGAGGTTACGCGAAAATTCCAGATCCTCCTGCGCTTCTTTTAATGCCTGGTTCTGCATTTCCAGTTCTACCCTGTTTAACCTGAGTTCTTTTATCGTTTCTTCCAGTTTGTGCCGGGCCATGCTGTCTTCCGTAACTTTCCAGGTCTTTTTCAGTGTTTTGACTGATTTTAGAGGGGCAAAGCCTTTTATTTTTTTACATGTTTTATATGTTAACATATTCAACCTCCTTTTATAGTCAGTATTAAAGTGATTTATCACAGGCAATATATGAATTACCTGCAAATTGTTATTACTGACCTGAGCATAAGCATGTA
>JBEHWO010000365.1:0-6800 GCA_040217695.1 Vulcanimicrobiota bacterium
TTTTTGATTTATCTTAAAAGTATATTATAATGTTGAAGAATTATAATTTTTTTGATTTATCTTATAAGGTATATTATAATGTTGAAGAATTATAATTTTTTTGATTTATCTTATAAGGTATATTATAATGTTGAAGAATTATAATTTTTTTGATTTATCTTATTGATATGAGCATAAGCATTTAATAAACGTTTTCCTCCCGTCACGCGTTACGCGTTACGCGTCACGAGAGCATATATGTATTATTTATGCTTACCTCAGTAAAAGTATATTATAATGATAAAAGAGCTTTTTCTGAGGCAGTTATATTTATAGCAGAGGGGTGTTTATAAAAATGGATAAACTTTTCAGCAAGACTACTATCGTAGGAGGGCAACCTGATAATACAAAATCTATTATCCCCGGTATTAATAATACTGTAGAAAAGCTTCTTATGAAAGCTGCATCAGATGAAAATTTCAGAGAAAAATTTTTAAATGACAGAGCAGCTGTTCTTGAACATGAATCTTCTTTAAATCATATTGATAGAAATATGCTCATATCCATCCCCTCGTCTACTCTGAACAGTATGATTGAAAAGTTTATCTCTCAGATGACCTCAAGGAGAGATTTTATTAAAGGTGCGGCCTCTTCTGCCGCTTTTATTGCCGGTGCTTTTGTTTTTCCTCCTTCTTTTGCATCTGCCATAACACCTGCCCCTCCCGGAGGAGCAAGACCTGATCCTCCTGTTTTTACTGAACAAACAGGGATTGATGGCGGTACAGTAAATTACAGTTATACCGGTTTAAAGCTTATTATTCCTCCCGGCGCTCTTTCTGAAACTGTAAATATATCTATAAGGGTAATTTTACCACCCTCTAAAGCTCCGGAGAATGTCTGTTTTTTCGGAGAAGTATATGAGTTTTTCCCTGCAGATCTTCGTTTTTCAGAAGAAATTACTGTGAATTTTCCATGCCACGGTTATGATGTTACAGGTGTATATTTCTGGAATAAAAGGGAATGGAAATCAGTGCCTGTAGAATCTTTGACTGAAACAGATGGTTACACAGTGGCAAAAATCAAACATTTCGGTATTTACACCCTTGGCTGTCAGGCTGTTACACCTTTCCCGACAAAAATACCTGTTACAAGGGGTATAGATCCTCATTGAACAGTGAGCAGTTATCAGTGACCGGTGACCGGTTATGCCCCTTTTCACTTTTCACTGTTCACTTTTCACTTTTCACTTTTCACGACTCACGTTTAATCATCATTTCCATTGCAGAAACTATTCCGTTTGTCCATCCGAATCCATCCTGAAGTGGATATTCTCCTCCTCCTGCTTCCGGGGTCATGTCACATACATTATATTTTTCCATCATTTTGCCTGTTTTTTCAAAAACCCTGTATGAAAGATTTACAAACCTTTTTGCTATTTCTTCTGCAAGGTCATTGTATCCGTAGAATTCCAGGCCTTTTACTGCGATCCATTGAAGAGGTGCCCATCCGTTCGGTTTGTCCCATTGCTGTCCTGTTTCATTCAATGTCGTGACAAGCCCTCCTTCATGAAGGAATTTCTCTGAAATATGTTCCGATACTTTTTCTGCCTGTTCTTCCGTGGCAATTTTGAAGAACAGGGGATACAGTCCTGCAAGAGACCACACTTCGGTAAGTTTATGATCTTTATAAGAATAATCAAAGAAAAATCCTTTTTCCCTGTTCCAGAAATATTTATTGATTAATTTTAACCTTCTTTCGGCATTTTCTGCATATGTTTTCGATTTAATATCATTGCCTTCAAAAGAAAACCATTCCGATAATTTAAATTCCATATTATAAAGTATCGAATTTAAATCTACAGGTAAAATCTCTGTTGTCCTTATAGTAGATAAATTGCGATAATCCCGGAACCATCGTGAAGAAAAATCCCATCCTGATTCACAGGCAGCCCTTATATTTCTATAAAGGTTTTTCTTTTCTTCATTATTTACGCTGTTATAAATCTCTATGTCTTCTCTGTAAGATTCTTCTCTCGGGCCGTTATTGTCATCCATGTAGCGGTTTAATGTGTTTCCGTCTTCAATGAGAACAGATCTTTTTTCCGTCCAGAAAATATATTCCTTTTCAATACTTTCCAGATAGGGGAGTATTGCCTCTATACCTTTATAATGAACCAGTATTTCAATCATAGAGCAGAAAAAGGGAGGTTGAGATCTTCCCCTGTAATATATTCTGTTTCCGTTAGGTATATGGCCGTATTTATCAATGAGATATGCAAAATTTCTGATCATATGTTCCACCATATCAAGTTTCCCGGCTATAGAAAGACCTTCTGAAGTGAAATAACTATCCCAGTAATAAATTTCTCTGAATCTTCCTCCCGGTACTATATAGGGAAATGGGAGAGCTATGAGTGTACTGTAAGGTGATATGTCTTTATCTGCTTCTCTGGCCAGAATATCCCATAGAGTTTCTATATGTTCTTTCAGAGAGGATTTTGCCTGGATTTTTTTCTCCTGAGAAGCAGGAAAAATGAAATATTTTTCTATAAATTTTTTCAGTTTGAAATCAGATTTATCTTTATTTTTATGAAATTTTTTCAATATATCTTCCGGTTTTTTTGAGGGATATGAATCTACAAATGTTTTAGAGTCGGAAAATATATGGCTTAATTGAACATGTTCAAATAATTCTCCATAAAGTTGAATATATTTATGCATTTAAAAATTCCTTTCTCCGGTTTTTTTTGTAATTCTTTGTATTTACCTGTCGGATTCTTTAAAATTATCCTGAATTTTTTTATAGGGAAAAATAACTATTAAGAGAAGAATCATAGGTATAAGGGAACAATAAAAAGCTTTTACTCCTCCCAGGAGACCGAACATTGTCCCTGTTATTCTTGAGCCTATAGTTCCTCCAAGGGCAGAAAAAATTACTATAAGGCCTGACATGGCACTCTGATTTTCCTTCGGAAGTCTGCTTAAAACAGTGGAACACAGAGTGGGATAAATCGGTGCCAGAAAGAAACCTGTAAGAGGCAATATAAAAGCAGCAACGGGGGCGTTACTCCATCCTGTAACAGAACCGGCCTTTATACCGTCTGACAGAGGGAGAACCATTATTACAAGTATAATGGAACATATCAATGACGTGGCAAGAACATAAATCCAACTTACCTTTTTCATGATATATCCTCCGAAGATTCTTCCGAGTGCTATGGCACCTGCAAGGATACTTGTTACCTGAACACTCATGGCAGTAGGAAGCTGTAATATTTTATTATTAAATGTAGGAAGCCAGGATTGAATACCCTGTTCCGTAAATACATAGAGAAAAGCAGTGCAGATGAAGGTAAGCACAAGGGGTAATCTGATAAGGCTTAACATATTCACGAAATCCTTTACTGCGCTGCCTTCTTTTATTTTTACAGAGCTTTCATCAAGGGTTGTGGTAAGGAGGAGTATAAAGGCCAGTGCGGACATACCGGCAAGGAACCAGTAAGTATGGTTGAATATGTTATGGGATATGAAAAATCCGAATATCCAGTAACCCACAAGTACTCCTGTTTGAAAAATACCTTCAAGAGTACTCATAAAACTTGCATGTTCCTGACTGTCTTTCGTAACAAGACTGACAGTGGAATAAACGGACACTTTTATGAGGGCAAAGCTTACTCCGACACAGACAAAAAGAATCTTTGTCATAGTAAAGCCTCCCACAAGAGGCATTACCGTACAGGCAACCGTTACAATAACAAGAGCTATTAACATAGATTTTTTATATCCGAGCCTCGGAAGATATGAAGCAATAGCAAAGGAAAATATTGCTATGGAAAGATCTTTACATGCTTCAAGAATACTTGCAGAAGCTTCACTTACGTGATATTCCGTAATAACCTGAAGTATCACTGTGCCCACACTGTTAAGCAGTATGGCAAAAACAAAATAATTCAAAAATAAAGAAAGCTTGATTTTCCATGTTGACATTGTTGATTTTCTCCGCTCTTTAATTTATTATTCAGACAAACAAATAAATTCTACTTTTTCTATATAAAATCCTTTTTACCGGAACAGAGGAAGTTTTTTATCAGGAATTACGCAAAAAATACAGAAGAATCAGTCATTGCGAGCGAAGCGAAGCAATCCCATTATTACAACAGAAACTGTTAGGATTGCTTCGTCGCTCCGCTCCTCGCGATGACAAAATGTGTAATTCCTGTTTTATGAATCCTTTATTATGTTTTTGCATCTATAAATGTGAAAACTCAGTAAGGCTTCAGATAAAAGAGTATCAGAAAATATATAAGGAGGCTGAAAAATATGCTGTCAATCAGTGATAAAGCCATGGGAAAACTAAAAGAAGAACTTTCTGCAAGTGCCGGTAAAAATTTTCGTGTAATTTTTCAGGGAGCAGGTTGAGGAGGACCCAGAATGGGATTGGCTCTGGATGAGCCTGGAGAGAATGATGTATTCTATGAACAGGATGGAATTAAAGTACTAATATCTCCTGATATATCTGAATTAATAAATCATTATGGTTTATTAACAGTCGATTATGTAGAAACTTTTTATCGTAAAGGTTTTAAGCTGAATCTGAAAAATGTTTCCTGTTGCTGAAGTAACATTTGCCTGGAAAGATCAAAAAAGAGTGAACTTTTCTGTTCACTCTTTTTTAATTCACTTTTTATTTCTCGCAAGACTTTTTACCATTTCTATTAAGTCCTTTCCTCTGTAAGGTTTTTGAATGAAACCTGCAATTTCTGTTTTCCCGAATCTGCTCATGGCATGAGCTTCATTGTAACCGCTTGTAATTATGACAGGTACATCATTTTTTATACGTTTCAGCTCTTTAAAAGCTTTCTCACCGCTCATAACAGGCATGGCTACATCAAGTATTATGAGAGAAATGTCTTCACAGCGGGTACGAAATATTTCAAGTCCTTCTTTACCGTTAGAAGCAGTCATTACGGTGAAACCTGATTTGCCGAGAAGTTTGGCTGCCACCGTACATATATCCTCTGCATCATCAATTACAAGAACAGTTCTCCCGTTGCCATAAACTTCACGAACAATTATTTCTTTGTCCTTTTCTTTTTCCTGTAAATACCTCAGAGCAGGGAAGAGAAGTCTCATTGTTGTTCCTTCGCCGTTTTTGCTGTAAACCTTTATGGCGCCTCTGTGGACACGGATTATGCCGTGCACTGCTGCCAGTCCCAGCCCTCTTCCCAGAAATTTTGTGGTAAAGAAGGGATCAAATATTTTACTCTGAATATCTTCCGCTATACCGCACCCTGTATCCGATACATCCAGATACAGGTAAGTTCCCGGTAAAAGATTTTCTTCAGGGTAATGTTCACTTAAATATGTTTCATTGCATGACATTTTACCTGTTTTCAGTGTAATTGTTCCGTTGCTTCCGTCTATTGCTTCACAGGCATTCATTATGAGATTCATTATGACCTGTTTTATCTGTCCTGCATCTCCCTGAATGGTGGGAAGGGTTTCATCTATATCATATTTAAATATACACTTATTTGATGTGCTTATTTCTATAAATTGATGCATTTCTTTAATCAGTCCCGGCAGATCTATTTCTTCTAACATAAGTTTTCCGTGACCTGTATATGAAAGCATCTGTTTGGTTATATCAGAACCACGGTGGGTGGCTTTTTGTATTTTCTGAAGATAATATCTTACGGGAGAGTCGGACGGACTTTCCATGATACTTATTTCAGCATAGCCAAGTATGCTTGCCAGAATATTATTAAATCCGTGAGCAATACCTCCTGCCATTTTACCGAGACTTTCATGTTTCTGTATGAACCTGATACGTTCTTCGATTTTTTTATTTTCTTCTTCTGATTTCTTTTTCTCCGTAATATCGGTATGAGTCCCTATCAGTCTTACAGGTTCATTTCTTTTATCTCTTTCCACGACTTTTCCCCTGCTTGAAATCCATTTCCATTCCCCCGGCTTTGTTCTCATTCTGTATTCTATTTCATAATCTTCTTTTTTATTCTCAAGTATTTCCCTGATAGAATACTCAAATTTTTCTATTTCTTCAGGATGAATCAGGTGTTTCCATGTATCAGGAGATATTTCGCCTGGCTCATAGCCGAGCATTGTATGATAAGCATGGCTGAAATAAATCATACATGTCTCTATATTCCAGTCCCACAGCCCTGTTTCACAAAGAGCCAGATTGAGTCTTTCTTCGCTTTCTTTCAGAGCTTTTTCCATTCTATGTTTATAAAGAGCCATTTCTATATTAAATATTAATTCTTTTTCTTTGAATGGTTTTAGTATATAACCATAGGAAGCGGTCTGTCTTACTCTGTCCAGCAAAGAATTACTTGAATAGGCTGTTAAATATATTACAGGTATGTCAAAATCAGAGTGTATTTTTTCTGCGGCAGTAATACCGTCCATCTCACCTTTTAACTTGATATCCATTAATATTAAATCAGGCTTTATTTCTTTCGTTTCTTTAATAGCTTCTTCTCCTGAAAGGACTATTTCCGGTACATTATATTCATAGTATTCAAGTGTCTGCTGGAGACTTTCTCCTACTATGAGATTGTCTTCTACTATAAGAATTTTACCTTTTTTCATAGTATACTCCTTTTTATAGAGTCTATATGTTGTTTTGCGCTCTTTTTTGGCCTGTTTATACAGATATTACAGATTTCTTATGTTCTTTACCATTTACTGGAAATTCGAATTTAAATTTTATCCCTTTTGTCCTATCTATTTCCATATTTCCATCTATCTGTTTTACAGAAAGTTTGACTATATGCAGTCCCAGTGATTTGCTTTTAAAGG
>JBEHWO010000366.1:0-6790 GCA_040217695.1 Vulcanimicrobiota bacterium
TTATGCCTATACACTTCCGAATAACAAGGTACGCTTCAGAGTAAATGCCTTTTATGAAAGAGAAAGGATAAGCGCAGCCTTCCGTATGCTCGGCATGGGCGGTAAATCTTTTAAGGATTTAAATTTACCTGAAAGTTTAAAATACTTCGGAGAACTGAAAAGCGGTCTTGTCCTTGTATGCGGTCCTGCAGGAGCCGGTAAATCCACGACTTTATCGGCTATTATAAATCAGATAAACAGAACAAGGAAACTTCATGTAATTACTATTGAAGATCCTATAGAATTTGTTCATGAAGATAAAATGTCCATAATATCTCAAAGAGAAGTCGGTATAGATGCACTCTCTTTTGCAGATGCATTGAAACAGGCTTTAAGACAGGATCCCAATGTTATACTTATCGGAGAAATGAGAGATCAGGAAACGATCGAAACAGCAGCACTTGCAGCAGAAACAGGTCATCTTGTATTCAGTACTATACACTCATCAAATGCAGTTCAGGCAATTGAAAGAGTTCTGGATGTTTTTACCGGAAAAACTCAGGAACAGTTCAGACAGGTTCTTGCCAATACACTTAAAGGTGTTATAGCTATGAAACTTCTCACTAAAATAGATGCAACCGGTATAGTACCTGCAACTGAAGTAATGTTTGTTACGCCTACAATAAAGAGTTTAATATCAGAGAATAAAATCTCTGATATATATGAATTTATTGTAGAAGGACAGCAGGACGGTATGCAGACCTTTACCGAAAGTCTTATGAGGCTTGTAGATTCAGGACTTGTAAGCAGGGAAGATGCTCTCTTTAATGCAGAACAGCCTACTGAATTGAGGTTAAAGCTTGACGGCCATACGTCTGCGGCAGGCGACGGAACGGGAGGCCATGCTCTTTACGACTGGTTATAAGGATAGTATTGCCTTTAGTAAACATTATTGTTATAATATTTTTTATTATCCGGAGGGACAGGGTAACTTATTACGCGTCACGCGTCACGCGTCACGCGTCACGATATCTAAAGAAGGATCTCGGAGTTTTTATATAAGGAAGTGATGTAAGTGAGTAAAAAAGGGAAGGGACCTAAAAAAGGTGGAAAGAAAAAATCTGATGAAAAATATAAAGATATGGATTCCGTATCTGAAGACACTGACGAGAGTGATGATTTTGATGATATAATTGATGATATAGATGAAGACTGGGAGGATTTATCTTTTGATGAAATGGCTGATGAAGATCTTGTGTGGGATAATTTTGGTGAAGGTGATGAACCGGTACCTTCGGTAGATGTAGAAACAGGTATGGTTGTAGCTAAAACATCAGAGGTTGAATCTCCTGCAAGAAAGGTTATAGAATCTTTGAAAGCCAGAGGCGGATTCAGTGATAAATCATCTCTCGATGATGAGGGAACCGGTTTTACAGGTGTAAAACATGTCGCTATGGACCTGAAATCCATAGAAGACAGAGAAGATGTCTTTGATGTGCCTGCCATACAGACAGATGAACTTCTGTCTCAACTATCCGATAGTATCATAGTAGAAGTTGAAAAAAGAACAAAAGATATAGAAACAAGATTGAAAGCTTCTCTTTCTTCATCTCAGCCCCCCTCTCAGGTGGATGAAACACACATATTATCTTCTATAGAAAATAAAGTAAATGAAAAAATCAGCAATGTTGAAGAAAAACTCATGTCTCTTGTTGAAAATATTAAATCTTCATCATCTTCCGAAGACCTCAAACATGCCAATCTCAGGGCTGCTCTCCAGGAAGAAATAACCAGTATTCAGGACAAAATACCTCTTAAAGATGAATTTCTGTCCTTTTTAAAAGAAAAGATAGAAGAAGAAGAACAGATGTTAATAAAAATGATGGAAAGGGGTATTTCTGACGGTCTGGCTAAAGTTGAACTGGTAAAAGGTGTTACAGATCCCGTTTCAAAAGATTTACTCATAAGTAATCAGGATAAGTTCAATAAAGCTCTGGAAAAAGCGAAAATTGCAGAAAAACAGTCCACTGAAGTTATTACAAGAATAGGATTTGCTATTGTTGAAGCCCAGAGAGCTGCTTCAACTGCTACAGACGCATCTACAAAAATGGATGAAATAATGTCCAATACGGGCCAGATTTTTTCAAAAAGTGAAGAGATTTTATCGTCTATAGATAATTATAAAAAAGAACTGGCTGATATACTTCAGAACGGACAGGATGTACTTTCGAAGATTGAACAGATTTCCGGTGAAGCTATGGGTAAATTTCAGAGTGCTATGGATGCTGCTGATGGTGCCTGTAAGAGAGGGGACGAATTTGCAAAACAGATTGATGAACTGTCACATGTTATAAAAGAGGCTCATCTCAGTGCCAGTTCCTCATCTAAAGAAGTGTCGGAGATAAAACTGGAAATAGAAAAGCTCCATGCCAGAAAGAATGATTTTAAAGCCTCTATTGATAAGCACCTGTTAAAGTCAGAGCAGGCTTTTGCCAAATCCAAAGCTTCCGAAGAAAAAGCAGAAAATTCTTTAAAGATTCTTTCCGATGTGTCAGAGAAAATTCATTCGGCAGACAGAGACTCTTCCGAGATTCGGGAAAAACTTCAATCTTTTGAGGAAAGATGTTCATATATAGAAAATGCTACAAGAAATATCCAGGAAATTACCGGTAGGGCTTCTACGGAAGTGGCAGGTACAGAACAGAAACTTTCTGAAGCTGTAAACAGATTTAATGATATTTTAAATAAATCAGAACATGCTTTTGAACAGGCCAGTCTGTCGGAGCAGAACTTTGAGAAACTTAACAGTGCCACTTCAATTGCTCTGGAACGTGCACAGAAGGCCATGGAACTTTTAGAAAATCTTACGGAAAGAATAAATGTTACAGAATCCAGTATAGGGAAGGTTGAAAATAAAGCGGAAGTTTTACTGGAAATGGCATTAAATAAGGCTAAAGCCGTTGATGTTCCTGAGGAAGTATTCGAAAAGATAAATAAGGCTTCAATGGAAGCAAAACAGTTTATTTCCAGAATAGATGAATTGAAACAGGAAGTCTCCGGTATAGATAATAAGCTTAAAGATGGTTATGGAAGGATGACTTCGATTGTTCCATATCCTGCCGTTCAGGTTGAAGAACTTGAAGTTCCTGAAGAATCAGAGCTGCCTCTTGATCTGGACGACCTGCTCCTGGTTCTTGTAGAACATAAAGCATCTGATCTTCATCTGAAAGTAGGGAGTCCTCCCTATGTTCGACTCGAAGGAAGCCTTATACCTGTAGGAGCACAGGCACTTACAGAGAAAGATACCCTCCGGCTTATAGCGGGTGTCATGAAATCTTCCCAGAGGGTTACCTTTAAACATGACAGAAATTTGAGTTTTTCCTATTCTATTCCCGGAGGAATGCGTTTTCGTGTCAATGCTTTTTATGAAAAAGGTATGGTCAGCGCAGCCATACGAATGATGCATGTAGAAATGCCGACTTTTGAAAAACTGGGGCTGCCGGTAGAAGAAATAAAGAAGATATTTGACATGAAATCAGGAATTATTCTTATAAGCGGACCTACGGGATCAGGTAAATCTACTACTGTTGCTTCTATAATAAATTTCATAAATCAAACAAAGAAACAGCACATAATAACAATAGAAGATCCGATAGAATTTCTCTACAGAGACAGAAAAAGTATAATATCTCAGAGAGAAGTCGGGGTGGATACACCTTCTTTTTACAGTGCCCTTTATGAAGCCATACAGCAGGATCCTGATGTTATAATGGTGGGAGAAGTTAAAGATAGTCAGACTGTAGAACTGGTCAACGTTGCAGCAGAAGCAGGAAAACTTGTTATCTGTATGGTTCGTGCCACAAATTCGGTTCAGGCAATAGAAAGATTTTTAAATCTCTATACAGGTAAGGACCAACTTTATTTCCGTCATATTTTTGCCTGTAACTTTAAAGGAATAGTCAGTCAGAAGCTTATAAGGCTTGATAAGGCAGATAGTATGCCAATATTTGAAGTAATCTGGTCTGATCCTGATATGAGAGGTCTAATATTAAAGGCAAAATACGGACAGCTTTGTTCTCTTATAGCAGAAGGCCATAATGAGGGAATATTGAGTTTTTCAGATTCTCTGAATGAACTTGTTAAATCAGGTAAGATAACCCCGGAAGAAGCTCTCAAGCATAAAGAAGTTTTATTACCCAAAATGGATATTTCTGATAATGATAATCCATCTGAAGATAGTATGCTCAGCTGGCTTTAGAGGTGACTGAAAAAATAAGAGATTGTAATATGTTTTATGTAAACTTACCATACAATAAGGCTTTAGCAGAGGTTTACACAAAATTTATGACACAAATGTTCGGTCACAACCGGAAAATGAAAATCTCTGTCCTCCCTTTACGCTCTGAGCGTTTTGATTTTCATGTAAATGAAGGACGTGGTTTTATTTGATAATTCGTAAAATCAGTGAAAGGAGACGGAAAGCCCGAAAAACAAGAAGAAAAATTTTAAAATGGGCTATAATTATTTCCCGTCTTATACTGGTATTACTGGTAATATTTCTCGCTATTCTTCTGGTAAAATTTGCTCTGTCGAAGTTTATACCTGCCAGGAGCACTTCCGTTGTAGAAGCTCATTTTACAGAAGTGCCTTTTACAATTAGCTGCCGGGGACTGATTTTTCGAAAAGAAAAAATTTTTACGGCCGGTCTGGAAGGAGTGTTACATCAGATAGCTACTGACGGCCAGAAGGTTAAAAAAGGTGACATTGTTGCCAAAGTGTATAATTATGAACTTGAAACTACGTTGAAAAAGAGAAGAATGGACATAAGGCAGAACGGTGTAAAATTGCAGTTATCCAGATTTCGTCATATTACACGATGGAAAATAAAGGACGGCACTTTAGTCTTTTCCCTGAATAAAAAAATTGATAAACTCAGAGAAAATTTACTGAATTTTAAGCTTGATGATAGCAGGTTAATAGAAAAAGAGATAGAAGAAATAGTTTTAAAAAGACAGGAGTTAAAAGAGGAACACAGAAAATACCGAATGGAAATGAGTAATAAGATCGATATGCTGGATAAGGAAAACGGAAATATAATTAATACATTGCAGAAAAATGTTTCTCTGAATTTTACCGCTGAATATGACGGTGTAGTAAGTTATTATTTTGATGGTTATGAAGAAAAACTTTCACCTGAGAGTATTTTAAAATCTCCTTTATGGGAAACTCCGAAGATAGAGCTTTCTCCTATGAAAATAAGAAACGGTCAGAAGGTGGGAGTTGGCTCACAGGTTTTCAAATTAATTGAACTTCCATATTTCATATTGACCAGAGTTTCGAGTGATAATAAAGATTATCTTGAAACCAGGGAAGACAGGGTTATAATGTTTCCTGAATATCATACACAGATAGGAGGCTCTGTTGAGAAGGTTTATGATAAAGGTTTTCAAAGTTCTGATCTCCTTGTAGTTCTCTCATCCAAACAACTGGAAAATCCGTTACTTTTCAAAAGAGAAGTTTCCATGGAAATACTTCTTTCAAAGGTTAACGGAGTATCTCTTCCAAAATCATCGAAGGTTGAGAAAAACGGTGAGTCAGGAGTATATATAGTTGATCAGAGCAGGAAGGCAAAATTTTTCCCTGTAAGGGTCAAGGTTGAAGACGGGAATCAATTTATTGTAGAAGGCCTTAAAGACGGGGTAATTGTTATTGTAGATGCAAGAGATATTAAAGAAGGGATGGCGGTAACAGTGAAGCAGTGACCGGTGACCGGTGACCGGTGAGCTGTAATTATACTAACTGGTCACTGATTACTGATCACCGATCACTGACAAAGGTGTTTATTAAAGAAAATATAGAAAAAATAAAATGTGATATAGAAAAATATAAAACATGTCCGGGAGAGGTGCTCCTTCTTGGAGTAACCAAAGGTGTTTCTCCTGAGAGAATAAGAGAAGCCTATGATTGCGGTATAAGGGATTTCGGAGAGAATTATCTGCAGGAAGCAATGAATAAAATGGATGAACTCGGGGATTTGCCTGTAAGGTGGCATTTTATAGGTCATCTTCAGACAAATAAAGCAGGTAAGGTTGCAGAAAGATTTTCCCTTGTTCAGAGTGTTGATAAAATTAAACTTGCAAGGGCTTTAAATGACAGGGCTGAAGGTAAGATTCTTGATATTTTATTACAGATTGATTTTACCGGCAGGGATAACAGAACGGGATTTAATCCGGACTATCTCGAGGAAGTGGAAGAAATTTTAAAACTTCCTCATATTAAAGTAAGAGGACTTATGTCTATGGCTCCCTTTTTACCTGATCCTGAAGATACAAGACCATATTTTCGGAAAGTAAAAGATCTTGCCATAGAATTAAAGGAAAAATTTGGTTTTGAGGCGAATTATTTATCTATGGGCATGACAGGAGATTATAAAGTTGCCCTGAGTGAAGGTGCCAATCTAATTAGAATAGGGAGTGGTATATTTGGACCTAGAACCTATTAGGAGAACCAGGACATCAAAAGGAGGGGAAGAAAATATGTCAGATAATAATGGTATTTTAAGTAAGATAAAGAAATTCTTTACCCTGGAAGATTTTGAAATGGAGGCAGATGCCGAGGAAGAAGAAGAAATAGAAGACGTTCAGGACTTTCAGTCAAGCAGATTAAGACAGAAATCTAACGTAATAAGTCTACCTTCGGCAAAACAGCAGAATATAGTCATTATGGAACCAATGGATCTTAATGAAGCAAGGGAAGTAGCAGATAATCTTAAATGCCGTAAGCCTATAATAGTCAATCTGCAGAAGGCAGA
>JBEHWO010000367.1:0-6777 GCA_040217695.1 Vulcanimicrobiota bacterium
GTTCGTATACCGGAAAAGCAATTAAAGGGATTAGGAATTGAAGTTTCGATAGATACATGGCTTACCAAAGTAGGGCTAACTGATATTTTTAAAAACAAATCTAGTGAAGAAATTGATAAATTTTATAAAAGTTATAACAAACAATATACCTCAGAAGAGATAGATAAATATCTAGATGACGCTAAAAACTACTGTAACAAAGATAAAGATCAAGTATTTAGTACAACTATTAAAAATTTCAATCTTATGCATATCTACACCGAAAAAGCCAGATTAGCTATTGACCAGATTAATGATAAACTTACAGAAGACCAACTTAAGAACATAAAAGATTTAATTAGAAAAGCTTATTCCCTTATGAAGGAGATACCAGATGGGGAACTTTTAAAACTTAATTTTGCCGAAGTATCTACAGTCTATGCTTCTCTGGTATCTCATAGTAATGGAATGTTGAATAATATTATTGATATTGAAATATTTCCTGCTGAACATAGATATAAAGATGAAATAAACTGTAAATTTAGAAGTAGATTGAGACTAGACCCACCAGCTAATGATAAAGACAAGGCCATAGTTCTTCTCGACTGGGCTATCGATCAGCTTAAAGGTGATGATAAAGAAACTAACTACAGAACCTATGAACTTGCCATAGCTTATATGGAACGTGCTGGTATGGAGGATAATAACAGGGAAAAATCCATTTATTTTAAAGAAGCAGAAAGGTATTTCAAAGAATTAAATAAAGATCATCCTTACTTAAAGGAACTGGAAAAATTACGTAAATCGGTTACTGTTAGCCCATCTTCCCCTATAAAAAAAGAAATAGTTACTGGAACTTACTTTTTTACTCAGAAACAAGTTGAAGAGCATATAAATACTTTACCAATAGATGAACACCTGGTCAAAATTATTCAAATTAAAAATGAAATAACTTATGAAGATATAAAAAATTTTGTTACAGGAATGAGATTTCATGATATAGCAAAATTCCTCTGGTTCCCAAAAGCATTACATACTGTTATAGGTTATTATTTACTGAGGAATCTGGGTATTTCCCCTGAGCTTGCACTTGCCCATCATGAATTGTGCAGAGAAGGTAACTATTATAACTATAAGAATAGTTTATCAGCTCCTTTTTATATATCTCTTGCAGACTCTATTGATAAAATAGCTTCTGCTTCACTTGGGGAGGAGCCAAAAAAATTAGGTAGTTATCCTATATCAGGTCAAAACCCTTTTTCACGATTGCCGGTAAAAGTTAACGATGAATTTCTATTACATCATTCAAAGGGGGATCATAGCCCACAACCTCTTGGGGAAATACTTAAAAGAAATTTTTTAAAAGATAATAATACTTATAGGAAGATTCTAAACGAATTAGAGGAGTTGTTAGAAGAACTTGAAATAACAGAAGAAGTATTAGAAAGACTAAAAAGTGAAAAATACTTAAAAAAAGTAAATCTTTCTGATTTAGATAAGAAAATTTATAACAAACAAGATTTGCATAATGTATTAAAGAGTAAGGGAATTGCTGATGATCAGATTAATATAATTCTTGACCAGGTTACATTTAGAAAAAAATTAGATGGCAAAAATGGAAAAGCTATTGAAAAATTTAAAAAATTATTAGAAAAAAAATTTCCTACGAATGATTTTTCTGAAGAAAATATCAAAAAATTGAAAAGCTTTAGAGATTACATGAAAATAGCTCCTCAGCGTTCATATCCTCCTGATAACGATACTTCCTTACTTTACCATTGTGAGCTATCATCTATAATTGCCTGTATCGTAGCCTGTAATATAAAATTAAATTCCTATACAGTTTCTTCTTTGTGTTTAAATGACAAACGGAAAGAACCATGTGTAAACCAAGTAAATAATTGTCTTGAGAAGAATTTAAAAGGAAAAGTTCTCAGGATACAATTTTCGGGATTTAAACACATGATTGAGGAGAGTAAGAAACTTAGAGATTACAGGGGATTAAATTTCCTTTTAAAAGGAATAAAAGAAAAATTCAAAAAAGATTTTTCCTGTGCGATTATAGAAAAATCAGGTTTTGAAAAAAAAGAAGAAGAAGAACCTTTACTTCTCCCTTTAAATGACTTTTCTTTTGATGTAATCTATCTTCTCCCTGATATTAAGCAGGATGATATACAGACGTTAGTGGAAAATACTTATAAAGAAATATATCGAAAAGAATTAGAACAAGTTAAAATCCATCCTCCTAATCTATCAATAGCTTTTTATAATACAGATCTTGAAATAGGCAATAATCTCGAAGATACCAGAAGAATTTATTCTAATTCTTTTTTAAAAGCTTACAGGGAAGTAGTAAATGATGAAAATCTTACTACCCTTATTACGCTGGATAGAATAGATAAAAATATAACTGATGTCCCCTGTACACTCTGTGGAGTAAATATCTCTGTAAAACCTGGTTTCAAAAAGTTGGCTAATGAAGATGAAAGCCCATGTCTCCTCTGTATTGCAGGACGAAAGAAAGACTTGGAAGCAAAAAGAGAAGATAAACCACCTCTCACGGTAGAATGTAGTAAAGGTGAGGGCACAAATGAGATTACTTTTACTGTAAATCCTTCGAATAATAACTCTCCTTTACCTTCTAAGCTTGTTTTAACGGCAAAAGGTAATGAGGATGAACTGGTAGATATGGGAGCTTACATGGTAAAAAAAAATAAAAATGAAAAAAATGCAAGAATATATCCTACTATTAATTATTCTGCAGATGGCGATTCAAATATAGCGTTAATAGAACTTTCTCCTGTAATAGAGACAATTCTTGGAAATATTAAATATGATAGTTTTTTAAAAGATGAGTATATATATTATATATTTGAATCTGTTGAAAATAAAAGAGATATAGACAGTAAGCTAAGAGAGATAGCTAACAGTAATGATAAAGAAAATAATATAGAAAAAATACTAAAGTATATAACAGCAGTTAAAGGTTTATTACCTGTTCCTAATAAATTTAAACAACCCAGCATACGCAGTATAAATAATATATCTGATATTTTGAAGTGTTTATACGACTTTCCTAAACTTTCTAAAAATTTACAAGAAAGTTTTATTAATACTCTAAAACAACAGAAATCATCTATAAAAAAAATTCCCACATTACTTGATAATATTATCTTTGAGTATGATAACAAGGAAATTAAAGACCGGCATAGATTTAGAAAATACTTTGCTTATCTTACCGCATGGTATAAAAGACAGTATGAAGATAAAGAAGAAGGAAAGCTGGAAAATAAAATTAAATATGAAGAATGTCGTAATATTGCACCTACTATGGGCAGAGTGTTAAGCCGTATTAGCTGGATGGAGACTTTTTACGAAAAGTTTTATGATGCTTTGAAAGAGAAAACTTGTATAATGGCACTTCAGAAAGACTATCCGGATGCGCTGTTTACAGTACCTGCAGATCAACTTGATAAAGTGCTTAGAACTTTTTATGAGGTTGTTGCGGAAGAGCTTTTATCCTTCAGTGATGATTATAAAACATGTGAAAAACCTGAAATTAAAGAAGATTTCTTTAACTTAATAAAAGAAATAGTTCCCCCTGTTATTTATATTGCAGTTACTATCTTTAAGTGTAAACAACCTCTTTCAGTTATCCTAAAAGCCTCTGAGAATACACTTAATCATCTTCAGGAAGGCTCTAATGATTGGCACGGCGTAAAGGCAGGGTTTGTGGATATGAGAGGGAGTTTTAATCCTTTCGGGCCGGTGGATGCAAAGGCTGATTTTGTTGAGCTTATTAAGGTTCTGGATATAGTGCAGGAATTACCCAGAGGCGTTATACTTAATGTGTACAGTGAAGACGAAAAATATAGAGATGCTTCTTTGAAGATCCAGGCGAAGAAACATGGATGGTCTGAAGAAACTTTTGATATAGCAAAGAAAAACTTTAATCTGCTTTGGTTGCTGAAGAAGGTTATAAAGGAATAGATTATGAATATAAGTGAACTGGCATATAAATATGCAAAAGAAATACCTAATGAAAACAAGGATAGTTTGGCTGAACTAGTTCTTGCATCAGTTAAATTTGATCTGTCAAAGGAAAAAATTATCTTTGAAATAAGTATGGTTCAATATTCTAAAGAAGATTTAAAATATATAAAGAATAAAATTTATACTGAAGAATTAAAAAATTGGCTAAAGAAAGAGTTTTTAGCAGATGAGGAATATCAGGAATTAGAAAAATTTTATACTAAGCAAAATATAAGTAAAATAAAATCAACTAGAGAAGACTTAAATAGATTTAGTAGAGACCAAATTTTAATGTTCGCCAGAAAATTGAGGGATTTTATTACAGCTATAGAAAAAAAATTCCCCAGTTATGATAAAGGAAATATTAAAGATGAAGAGATTTGGAATTTTTATGAAAAAAGTCTTAAAATAATGGATATTTTTTTTAAATATGTGGAAACAAAAGAAAAACGCCATCAGGCTATCAATAAATTTAAATCTACTTTAATAAAACTTGAAGGGATAGAGGATAAATTTGAAGCACTAAGTCATATTGCTTCTGCTTATGCCAACATATCTTCTCTGAAAGAAGTTTTAAAAGAACTTGCAGATATAGTATTAAACCATTCCTGGACTGACTCAAAAAAATTCATTAATCTAATCTGGACTTATATAGAAGCAAGCAATTATGGCTGGAAACCTGTGGATACAAATGAGTACAAACTCAGCTCTTATAATGTTGGATTTAAATCGAATGTCCATAGATTTAAGAAATTTAATCATTCACTTTTTCTTGTGGATAATAAAGATGGACTATATGAAAAAATAGCTCTTCTTGCTAAATCATTAAATTATAAAGAGCAGGAAAAAATTATTGATGTTATAAATTACTGGACTTATTTAGTAGCACAAAAAGATATAGAAAGTTTTAAAGATTATATTTTTAAAGAAATAAAACTTGCTGAAGCAGAAAGTATATCATTTTAGGGGGAGGAACGATAATGTGTTTTGAAAAAATTAATACCCTTGAAGTCCGATTGTATGAAATAATTACAAAAAGTAACCTTCATATAGGAGGAGGAGAATCGTTAAATATTCCCAGTCCTATAGATAATCCGGTAAGTAGAATTTTTATAATTAACGGCGATAAAAAAACAGCCATACCATGGATTCCTCCTACCAGTTTTAGAGGGAAAGCAAGAAGCTGGCTGGAACGTGAACTCAAATCAACACCCGACAGCAACAATTTAGTGACTTTTACACAAAGCAATATGACTTCTTTAGATAATTTATTAAAAACTTACTATCCTAACCGGAATAATTCAGAAGAGCTATCAGATAAGGCTAAAGAAGTAAAGAAAGAGATAGAAAAAGGAGATATAAAAATATATAAAGATGTCTGTAACTTCCGACTTCCCTTTGATGAATGTCAGAAGTTATCAGGAGATAACGAAAAAGAGAAACAACAAAAAGTTTTTATTAATGAATTTGAATTAATAAGACCAGGGCATACTAAAAATCCAACACTCACAAACCCCTGTAACGTCTGCAGTCTTTTCGGCTATTCAGGGGAAAAAAGCAGAATTCGGTTTGTAGGAGGCTACCCCTGTGGTAAGTATATAGAGAACCACTGCCCTTCAAGTGTAATAGACAGGATTGCAATCGAAAGACATACACAGACAGCCCTTGATTCAGCCCTTTTCCATGAGGAAGTCGTTCCTCCTGGCGTTACTTTTTACATGTTTATATTAATAGAGGAACCTAATGAATACGATAGGAAGTATGTAGACTGGTTCATAAATGGTATTCGCCGGGAAGGAATTGGAGCGGGTTCTGTATATGGAGAAGGTTATGTGGATATAACACTTAAAGATACACAAATATTAAAAGAAAAAGACTGGAAGAATCTGCAGGATATTTCCAGTAGTATTAAAGATAAATCACCTGAGGATTTTTTCTTCTCAGATCTGCCTAAAATAATTACGTTTAAAATAACGAATGAAGTGATAGAGAAGTTAACTACTCCTGAGAATAATACAACAACTGTAAATGATGAGAATATCACCAAATTAAAAAAACTGGTAGATAGAGAATTTACAAAGAAAAATTTAATAGCTAAATTAACAGAGTTTAAATTCCTTTCTGAATATATTGAAGAAATTTTAGATCAGTCAGTTAAAGATGTTTTTCATCTATTTCCAGAATTATTCAGATATTTTAGTTTAAAAGAAAAGCCAAGGAATGTAAAAAATTTGGGACAGGTTATAAAAGAAAGCAGTAGTGGTAAAACTGCAGTTTCTGAAAGTCCTTCAGATATTTCTGAAGCTACAGTTAAGAAAAAAGGAAAAGGAAAAAAGAAAAAAAAACTTAAAAAGCATTAGAAGAGTCAAGAGAAGTAATAGAAGAACTACCTGAGCCTGAATCATCTCAAGAGAAAGAAAGCTAATAATATGATTATTTCAGTAAGACTTACCAGCTATACTCCTATACATCCTGGTAAAGAAAGAGGTCAGAAGGGAAAATTAAATAAGAGAATTTTCTCTTATATACCCGGAACTACAGTTTATGGTTCTCTAATCAGGACCTTTTTGAATTTCTTCTGTTCACATCCCAAAGGAGATTTTGATAAATGCATATCTTTTATTAAGAATAGGAAAGATTCTGGATGTAAAGAAGATTGCTTTTATGCAAAACTCCTGATAGCTATCAAAAATAAAACCTTCCGAATATCTCCTTTTATTCCTGATATGGATAGAAATACACTTGCACAAAATGAACAATACAATG
>JBEHWO010000368.1:0-6706 GCA_040217695.1 Vulcanimicrobiota bacterium
ATACCCTGTACACAACCACATGGAAATATCTTTATATAGAGTCAGTAATACTTCATGTCCTGCAAATGTTCGCATATTTGTGTTCGTGACGCGTGACGCGAGGTTTATATAAAATTTTATTTATCATCAATTTGGTAATTATAATCACTTCAATTATAATTCATTTTCGATTATAATCAAGAAGGAAAGTCAGAAAAATAATTGAATAAAACAAAAATATGTATATTATTTAAGGTAATATTATGTCATTAAGATTTAAAACACTTATAATAATCGCCTTAACTCTCGTCTTTTTAATAATCTCTCTATATATTATTTCCTCGCACATAGTGTTAAATCATATTTACCTGATAGAAAATCAGAAAAACAAAGATAATGTAGACAGGGTAATCGACGGTTTAAATGAAAAAATTAAAAAGATAAGTATATCAACTGCAGACTGGGCAAACTGGGACGATACATGTATATTCATAAAAGACCGTAATAAAGTCTATATAGAAAGTAACCTTACAGAACTGGCTCTTAATAATCTGAATATAAGCCTCATTGTTTTTGTGAATTCTGACGGAAAAATAGTTGAAAGCAGAGGAATCGAGCAGGAAACAGGGAAAATGGTTTCTTCCGCTCCTGAGAGTTTTCTTAAAAAAATTTCTCCCGAAAGTCCTTTACTGAAACACAGTGATATAAACACTCCGACCGAAGGTATAGTAATGCTTCCAGAAGGTGCTTTAATGATATCCTCAAGGGATGTAATATCGAGTGAAGGCACAGGGCCATCAAGGGGAACACTCATTATGGGGAAATTTCTGGATAAAGAAGAAATAGAAAACTTATCGGAGATCACACATTTACCGGTGGATTTCTTCCCTATTAATTCAGGTTCTGTTCCCGGTGAATTAAAAAATATTGTTGCAGCAAATTCAGAAAATCCTCTTTTTATAAAAAATATTGACAGTAATACCGGTCTTGCCTATACAACAGTAAAAGATATTTACGGAAAACCCGTCCTTGTATTAAGAGTGGAAAATAAAAGAGATATTTACAAACAGGGGCTCAGAAGCGTAAACTATCTCCTTGTCTCTCTTTTTATAACAGGTATAGTTTTCTTAATACTTACCCTTTTAATTCTGGAAAAAATGGTTTTATCTCCTGTTGCCAGATTAAGTCAAGATGTAAGTTCCATAGGCAATAAAGGCGATCTCGCCACAAGAGTAACAGTTAAAGGCAATGACGAACTTTCCAGACTGGGCAAACATATTAACAGCATGCTTACAGGACTGGAAGAGGCCGAAACGGAAATTAAAAAAAGTGAAGCAAAATATCGCTCACTGTTTGCAAATATGGTTGACGGATTTGCCTATTACAGACTCCTGGTAGATGAACAGGACAGGCCTGTAGATTATGTATTCCTCTCAACAAATGAAGCTTTTCACAGGATCAGCGGCCTTCAAGATGTGACAGGGAAAAAAATCACCGAAGTAATGCCTGCCATAAAAGATTCTCCTTATGACTGGATAAATACTTTTGGTAATGTTGCCCTGAAATGCGGTGAAGCAAAAACGGAATATTTCTTTAAAACCATTAACAAATGGTTGTCCATAACTGCCTATAGCTATGAAAAATATTATTTTGCCACAATTTTTTCCGATATAACACTGGAAAAAACGGCCAGAGCAGAGCTGGAGAAAGCGAAAGAAGATGCAGAAGCAGCCAACAGAGCAAAGAGTGAATTCCTTGCAAATATGAGTCATGAAATAAGGACTCCCATGAATGCCATAATAGGCATGACCGACCTGACCCTAGACAGTCATCTTACAGGGGAACAGAGAGAATATCTTCAGACAGTAAAGCACTCATCGGAAGCACTTCTGTTTTTATTGAACAGTATTCTTGATTTTTCCAAACTGGAAGCAGGTAAAATGGAACTTGAATCACTGGATTTCGATCTGCCTCTGACGCTGGAATTTATAGTAAATACTATGGCAATTCAGGCTCACAAAAAAGGTCTGGAACTGTTACTCCATATCAGGCCGGAAGTACCGAAAAGAATAAAAGGGGATCCGGCCCGCCTGAGGCAGATAATAATAAACCTTATCGGAAATGCCATAAAATTCACAGATAAGGGAGAAGTACTTCTGAATGTAGCTACAGAACAGAGTGACGGACATACTGTTATGCTGCATTTTACCGTATCAGATACAGGTATAGGAATACCGGCCAATAAAATCGACACCATATTTGAAAGTTTTACCCAGGTAGATGGTTCCACAACCAGAAAATACGGAGGAACAGGACTGGGACTTACCATATCGAAACAATTAGTAAAACTGATGAAAGGTAATATATGGGTGGAAAGCGAACAGGGAAAAGGAAGTAAATTCCACTTTACCGGTTCTTTTGACATATCTCCTGAAATAAAAGAAGAAGAAATATCCGTTGCTTCCATCCAGGGACTGCATATACTGATAGTGGACGATAACAGCACAAACAGGTTAATTCTGCGTGAAATGGTCATAAGATGGGGGTTCACCTGTGTGGAGGCAGAGGGAGGAGAAAAAGCACTTGCCGCCATGTGGACTGCGAAATCAGATGGTAAACCTTTTAAACTCGCCCTCCTTGATTTTCAGATGCCCGGCATGGACGGGCTGGAACTTGCCAGGAAAATAAAATCCAGTGAAGATCTGTCAGGTACAGCCATAATACTCCTCACATCGGCAGGAACAAAAGAAGAGATAGAATTCTGTAAAAAAATAGGAATAGAAGGATATCTTAATAAACCTGTTATAAGAAATGTGTTACTCGATAAGATACTTACAGTTTTCGGGAAACCATTGACAGGCCCTGTTACAGCTAAAGAAGGAGACTATTCCATAGGAAAAACCGAGAAAAAGCTGCATATATTGCTGGCAGAGGATGTGCTTACAAATCAAAAGCTTGCTACGAGCCTGCTAAAAAAACGGGGACATTCGGTAGTAGTGGCAAATAACGGGAAAGAAGCAGTAGAAATATTCAGCCGTGAAAAATTCGATCTAATTTTAATGGATATACAGATGCCTGTCCTGGATGGCATACAGGCGACAGGACTTATAAGGGAACGTGACACAGACATACCGATCATAGCAATGACTGCCCATGCCATGAAGGGAGACAGGGAGAAATTTTTATCGGAAGGCATGAATGATTATATAGCAAAGCCTTTAAAGATAAAGGAAGTTTTCGAAGTAATAGAAAAATACACCTCTGTTTCAGGAGAAATTTCCGAAGCAGTCTCTCAAGAAGTCTCCCGGTCAGAAACAGACGATGTTATATTAAACAAAAAAGAATCACTTGAAGCCATAGGTAATGATGAAGAACTTCTTAAAGAAATGTATAATATATTTATCGAAGAAGCCCCGTCTTTAATGAAAAATCTGAAAAAAGCCATGAATGAAGGAAAAGCATCCGATATTACCCTGAACGCCCATTCCCTGAAAAGCTCTTCAGGACACATCGGAGCAAAAGCAATGGAGAAACTCGCCTGTCAGATGGAACGGGCAGGCAAAAATGGAGAGATTTCCGAGTTATCTGATCTCTACGAAAATCTTCAGAAAGAACTTGATAAAGTCATAGCAGTTATCAGTGACCAGTGACCAGTGACCAGTGAGCAGCTATATTAACAGTTAATATTAAGCGTTCACTCTTCACTTTTCACTCTTCACCTGTTCACGACTCACGACTCTCAACTCTCAAATTTCCTCCTGTTATTTTTTCCTTTCTCTTTATATTTTTCTTCTTTTCCTATATAATATTTACTGAAAAGAATAAGATACTATTCACTACTTTACAGGAGAGAAAACACATGGGAGAGCAGGATACAATAAAAAAACTTCATGACGAAATAGACCATCTTAAACTCCGTGTAAAAGAACTTGAATACATATCAGGCGAAAAAAATCTCATTAAAATCCTTGGTTCCCTTCCTTTACCTGCATTGCTTCTGGAAGCAGATGACACAATCCAATATATAAATACAGAATTAGAAAAAATCTCCGGTTATAATCTTCGCAACATAGATTCACTCATAGACCTGTTTGACCTTATATGCCCCGACAGAGAATACAGGGAAACAGTCATGGCAGAATGGAAAGAAGCTATGAAAGAGAATGAAAATCCGGAACCGTCAGAGCTAAATGTAGATATAACATGTAAAGACGGTTCCCTGAAAAATATCCTCTTCAGACATGTAAAAATCTTAAATAATAAATATGTCATCATTGCCAGAGATAATACTGAAAAAAAACAGTTACAGGAAATACTCAAACAAAAACTTATTTCCCCTGACCATCCCGATGTCAATACAGAGAATATAACCTTTCACGATCTCTTCCACATAGATGAAATACAGAAGATACAGGATATTTTTTCGGAAGCTACAGGCGTGGCATCAATTATAACCCGACCGGACGGCACCCCTATTACAAAACCGAGTAATTTCTGCAGACTCTGTAATGATATCATAAGACAGACAGAGAAAGGAAGAGCAAACTGTTATCATTCCGATGCCATGCTGGGAAAATACAATCCTTCAGGCCCTGTATTTCAGCCATGTCTGAGCGGTTCACTCTGGGACGGAGGAACAAGTATCAGAGTAGGTAACAGACATGTGGCAAACTGGCTTATAGGACAGATACTTGATGAAGATGCCGATATAGAAAAAATGATGGACTATGCCAGGGAAATAGGAGCAGACGAAAAAGAATATTACAGTGCTTTAAAGGAAGTCAAAAGAATGCCTGTACCGCAGTTCAAAAAAATTTGCGAAGCCCTGCATCTCATAGCAAATCAACTTTCTCTCCTTGCCTTACAGAATATTCACATAGAAAGAGATCTGAGAGAAAGTGAGGAGAAGTTCAGAATTATAGGTAATTCCGTCATGGATGGCATTGTTATGCTTGATGCCGAAGGCAATATTTCTATATGGAATAAAGGAGCCGAAAAAATATTCGGTTATAAAAGACAGGAAGCAACTGCAAAAAACTTTATCAGTCTTGTTATTCCTGAAAAATTCCACAGTAAATATGTCGAGATTTTCAAAGAATTTATGAAAACAGGTAAAAAGATAACTTCAGAAAAAACTTTTGAACTGACTGCAGTAAGAAAAAACGGCGAAGAATTTCCGGTAGAAATGTCCATTTCACCGGTAAACATAAAAGGATTCTGGCATAGTACAGGTATTTTAAGGGATATAACACAGAGAAAAAAAATAGAAGAAGCTATAAGATACAGTGAAAGTTTTCTCCGTTCTACAATGGATTCTCTTTCGGCTCATATTGCCATAGTGGACGAGAACGGTGAGATTATTACTGTAAACAGGGCATGGGAAGATTTTGCTATTGAGAATAACGCAGAAATAAATGTCTGTGAAGGCGCAAACTATCTTCAGGTATGTGACGGAGCTACAGGAGAATTTGCCGGAGATGCAAAGGCTTTTGCCGGAGGAATAAGAAGAGTAATGAAAGGTGAGAAAGATGTATTTTCTCTTGAATATTCCTGCGATTCTCCGGGCGAACAGAGATGGTTTGCAGGAAAAGTAACAAAATTTTCTCAGGGAGGGCCTGTAAGAATAGTTATTTCTCATGAAAATATTACAGATAGAAAGAAGGCAGAAGAAGAATTACGGGAAAGCCACAGAAAACTCGAAGAGACCTATAAAGAGCTCAAATCTGCTCAATCTGCAATACTTCAGAGGGAAAAAATGGCTTCTATAGGACAGCTGGCAGCAGGAGTAGCACATGAAATAAATAATCCCATAGGGTTTGTTTCAGGAAATTTAAGGGCTCTCAATAAATATATAGATAAATTTACAGAATTTATTGATTTTCAGGCAGAGATTATAGAAAAATTTAACTTAAAAGAAGTCCTTGATGAAATGAACAGTAAAAAAAAGAAATTAAAAATTGATTATATTAAAGAAGATATCTGTGACCTTATTAAAGAATCCCTCGACGGTACAGAAAGGGTAAGTAAAATAGTTCAGAATTTAAAAACGTTTTCACGAATAGATGAAGCTTCTTATAAAATAGCCGATATAAATGAATGTATTGAAAGTACTGTAAATATTGTGTGGAATGAACTTAAATATAAGGCAGAAGTAAAAAAAGATTACGGAACTATTCCGAACATTAAATGTTACCCTCAGGAACTCAATCAGGTATTTATGAATTTACTTGTAAATGCCTCTCATGCAATAGAACATTTCGGCGAGATCATTATAAAGACCTGGCATGACAGAGGGAATATTTTTATATCCGTATCAGATACGGGATGCAGCATATCTGAAGAGATAAAAAATAGAATTTTCGAGCCTTTTTTTACTACAAAAGATGTAGGGAAAGGAACAGGTCTCGGTTTGAGCATAACCTATGATATAATAAAAAAACATAATGGAGAAATCACTGTGGAAAGTGAAACTGGAAAGGGGAGCACTTTTACAGTAAAAATACCTATAATATTATGACAGAAACATATTGAATTATTATTTCCTTTTCAGCTGCTTCGAGAAAGGATGGTAATAGTGGAAACTGTGGACAGAGAAATAGAGTTACATAGAATTATCGTAAATAATATGGCAGAAGGGGTCTGTATTATAAGGGAGTCCGACGGAATTATCATTTATGCCAATCAAAAATTCGAAAAAATATTCGGCTATTCTTCAGGAGAATTAAAG
>JBEHWO010000369.1:0-6704 GCA_040217695.1 Vulcanimicrobiota bacterium
TCCTGAAGATAATGTCTGTGACATCGGAAGAAATTCGGCTTCAGGAACTTGGCCGTATTATAACAGATCTTCAGGAAAATGCCGGCAGAGCAGTTTTTATGTCTTCAGTGACCCATAATACAAAATGGAAAGATGAATATAAGAATTGTAAATTTGACCTTGATGTAAAAGTAAAAGAGTTTGTAGAACTTTCTGAAAGTAATCATGAACTTCAACTGGAAAAATCCCTGAGAGGGCTGCAGAAAATAGAAGAAGATACATTGAATCTGATAAATGAGAATAAAATTTTAGAAGGACAGAGCAGGTTGCTGGGGGTAGAATATATGAAGAGCAAGGCTCTTTATGCGGAATCTGTGCAGAAAAGTATAATAGGCACGATAGAGTATCGTATGGATAAAGCAAAAAATGCTTTTCGCAGAAAAATTTCTCAGGATATTATAATGTCTTTATTCAGCCTTATAATTCTCATTGCTGCATGGACTGTTGTAATAATAAGACTCAAAAAACAGTTAAATGCCTATGAAAGATCTGAGAAAGCCCTGAGGGAAAGTGAAGAGAGATACAGAGCTATAGGTGAATTAATACCTTTTGGAGTATGGGTGTTCAGTCCTTCCGGCAGTGTTATATATCTGAGTGATAGCTTTCGTAAATTACTCGGTCTGAGTCTTGAAGAATCCAGAAAGACAGGATGGCTTGACAGGGTTCAGAAAGAAGAAGCGGAAAAGATATACGCAAAATGGAAGGAATGTGTTCAAACCAATTCTCTCTGGGATAATGTTTTTCATATAAAAGATGTACAGGGACAGGAATATGCCATTTTAAGCAGAGGTGTTCCCATTAGAGATGAGAACGGTACTATAACGTCATGGGTAGGAATTAATCTGGATATTACTGCAAGAGAAAAAATGGAAATGGAACTGAGAAAGGCTAAAGAAGATCTGGAAAAGCGAGTGGAAGAAAGAACACTTGAACTTAAATCGGCAAATGATAAATTAAAGGAAGAAATTTCTGTAAGAACCAGGGCTGAAGAGGAACTGGAGAAAAGGAAAAAAGAAGTTGAAGCAATCAATAAAGAACTTGTCGGTAAAAATGATGAACTGAATGAATTTGCATCCATGGTAAGTCAGGATTTGCTTGAGCCTATCAGAAGACTTATAGCTACCGGCAATCAACTGGAACATAAATTACAGAATAATTCTATTGAAGAAGGAATATCACATGTAAAATCGATTTCTTCCATAGCCAGAGGTATGGCATTGTTCATTCAGGATTTGCTCACTCTCTGCAAGGCAGGCAAAGACGGTTTGCGGTATGAACTTTTTTCTCTTGATGAATGTGTCGAACAGGCTTTTTATTCTCTGTCAGTAAGGATTGAAGAAACAAAAGTTCAGATAAAAAGAGATTCTTTACCGGATGTATTCGGTGACAGAATGCTTCTGACCCATTTATATCAAAATCTGCTTGAAAATGCCATAAATTATGCAGATAATGATAATCCTCTCATAGAATTAACTGTTGAGAAAACAGATAAAGGGCTCGTACTGGGCGTAAAAGATAACGGCACAGGTATAGAAAAAGATTATATTGATACTATCTTTAAACCGGGAAAAAGAGAAAATGCTCATGAATTATACTGCAGAACAGGTGTTGGCCTTGGGATTGCCCGTAAAGCAGTCGAACAGCATGGCGGGAAAATCTGGGTAGAATCAGAAGGAGGCAAAGGGGCTCATTTCAGGTTTACACTGGGGTAGGGGGCAGTGACCAGTGACCAGTTATCAGTGACCGGTAATAAATTATCTCACCGGTCACTTTTCAAGACTCACGTTTCACTCTTTACTTTTCACTCTTTACTTTTCACTTTTCACTACTCACGACTCACGACTCACTCTTCACCCTTCACTGTATTACCGGCGAAGGTACTATCTTCATTTTTCCGTCTTCATAAAGAGTATAACCTGCATAGGGTTTTCCCATGCTGTCAAAAAGGTCTTTCTCTTCGAGCTTCTTAACCGAGGGATCTACAAATTTTATTCTTCCGCCTTTTATCAGATCTTTTAAATGATTTTTTGTATTTTCCATAATATCTCCGGTTCCGGCAGACAGAGAACATACTTCTCCTGTGCTATCGGTCATAATATTTACCCCGCCTGTTATCTCTACTATGGCTCCGTCAAATATGCCGTAATCACTTCCTCTGAGAGGTATTTCCCTGGTACTGGTAATATCAATTACAGTACTTCCGTCTTTATTTTTTTCCGTCTTTTCTATTTTTAAGGGAATATCTTCGGAAATCCCTGTTAAATCCCTGTTTCTGTCGATAAAATCAAATATACTTTCCCTGCTGCCGGGATTTATAGATTTACTTCCTCTCAATTCCTGAATACTGTCTTTTTCATCAAGGAGAATCCATCTTTTTTCAAAAACATCTTTGAGTATATTTTTATATGCTCCTTTTTCTTCAAGTTGATCCGCTTTAAGCATGCCTTTCGCAATATCTTTATAGGTAGCCTCGCTGGGAGGACAGATGTCTATAGCTTTCATAAACAGTTTCCCGCATGTATTGCTCATTTTCTTGAGAGCTTCCTTCTGACCCATGCCCTGTGATACATATTGATTAAACACCTTCTCCATAATATCATAGAAGGTTCCTACAAAAAGCTGACCGAAAACATGGGCTTCACCTGTAAGTTCATCTTCCTGCTGCATCTGGGGCAGTAAATAGGGATTACTGTAAGTATAGCTGTTCATGGCGCTCCTTATAAAAGGTTTTCCCATGACACTCTGTCCGAACTGTTCTCCTATACGGGAGAGAAGATTTTCCTTCCGAAAATTTCCGCCTGTTTCTTTAAGAAATAATTCGCATACCTTGTCTTCCTGAAGAGAAGCTAAAATACTGATTATATCGCCGAATGCTTCATGTATGGCTTCTGTTTCAATATTCCATTTCAAAAAATTCGGTTTCATACCGTCCAGAATGGCATGGCCTGTCTCATGGGAACCTATATCAAAAGATTTCCCTGTATGTATGGTCTGTCCGGTTTTTTTATCTTTAAAATGGAAGAAATTAAGAGTGCCGTCTTTTTTATTATAATAAGCATTTTTCATTTCTCCCTTATCGGGATGAATGATTATCTTTTCTCTGCCAAAAGACCAGGGTATCTTTTTACCGAGAAATTTTGCTGCCATATTTATAACTTTATCTACTGAAACAAAGGTCTGAACATTTATAAATTCTGCTTCTTCGGGAGAATAAATAAGATTCCCGTCTTCTTTTGGCTTAACATCACCGTCTGTATCTATTCTGTCATTATCAGGGCCGGGAGTAATGTTATTACCCGGTATTTTAGTCAGAACCGGCTCTGTGACAGAAGGATCCTGAGGATAATAACAGGCTGTTATATCTTTTCTTGCTCCTATAGATACAGTGTCTTTTAAAGTATTTTCACTGATTTTAGCCTTATGCATTTCACGATGGGATGAAATATTATTAATTTTTCCTTCTATTTTCATAAATTATAAATTCTCCTTTTAAAGATGAGATGGCTTTATAATTATAGCAAATTTCGTCACTATCCGCCATAGAAGAAATTAATTTTATAAAATTTCAAATTATTTTTTATAAAAGGGAATAAATTTTTAAATGCTTCGACTAACAGTGTGTCAGAAATAAAACAGGGTAAAAAAAAGAAATTATCCGGATATTTCCCCATATCGTGACGGGTAACGCGTAACGCGTCACGAGAAATTCATGAAATCACTTCAAAGCTAAATTTATAGAAAATTAAGGAGGAATTTAACATGTTTAAACACGGTTTAATATTATGGACACTTATAATGATATTTTTCTCTATACTTGTATTTCAGGTTTACAGTAATAAAATATCTATGGCATCAAACCCCCAGGTAACACCAGTGGCAGCAACACCTGTTCCCGAGATATTTGAACCGACTCAGGTTCCTGTAAGACCGGTTCCGACTTTATCACCGGAAGAACTGAAAAAATATGAAGCCTATCTCCAGGTAATAAATAATACTGCTGGAATGGTAGCTAATAGTCAGGCCAGACAGCTTGTACAGAAATACGGTCTGAATATTCAGAATGTTACATGGGAAGATACAGGACGATACAAGGGATCATCTATGGGCCCCAATATAAGTGATATGACCATACAGGTCCAGCAGATGTATCCGGGAAGACAGAATTATAGTTCTACATATATGCCTGTCATAAGATATGATAATTTTTCAGATAAAACTGCAGATATTTCGCCGGATCAATTTTATCTGCTCGCAGGAAATGAACATGGTAAATCGTTGAAACCTGTTACATTGAAAGAATTCCTTAAAGATATAACTAAATATCTCCATAATCCGGAAGGATGGAAAAATCAGAATACGTCACTTCTTGCAGAGAGAGACAGCCACGTTCTCGTAAGTGCCCAGGCATGTTTCCTTCCTGTACCGAAAGACGGAAAAGCAAAATTTAATCCCTTCCTTTTCAACTATCAGTCCTACGGAAATAACCCGGCTGTTCTTACCATACTTGCCACAAGAGAAGGCACAAGTGTGTCAACAGGAGGACGGTGCATATTCTTCAATCAGAACGGACAGAGAGCAGCTTTTACAGGTCAGAGAATCAGTGATTTTATGGAAGAAGTAAAAGAAGGACAGAGTGACGGAAACAGCGCTGTTCAGGCAAACGGTGAGAGCGGACTGAATGTAGTTCTCCTCATACAGGTGCCTCTTAAACAGAAGCATATTCAGAGATATAATACAGGTTTTAGCTGTAATGAATCTGTCCAGAGCTGTGACAGTGTATGCAAATCGGCAGTAAGTGATGTGGAAGAAGCAGTCATAGGCCATGGCGAACTGGAAGGACCATATACTGAAATTGCAAATCTTGATATAGAAAGAGATGAAAGATTTCCGATACGTGTAACGGTACAGTATTATAAAGCAACCAGTAACGGAATTTTATCGGAAGAAGATATAAAAGACATAAGAACACAGATCGATAAAACCTATGCCCAGGCAGATTATGTAGGAAGCCTTGTTACAGAAGGTTATACTGAAAGACCGACAGAATATACGGGAGTAAAAGGAGAACCTTACGGGTGGTGGCATTATTATAACAGAAGAAGTAAGTAGTGAATGGTGAGTGGTGAGCAGTGAGTGGGAATAGCATTCACTGCTCACTTTTTTTCCTGAATTTGTAACGATCCAGAAAAAATAAAGCAATCATTGATACAATTCCTGTAACCAGTAAAAACCTTTTCACTGTACCGGGATCATAGTAAAAAGTAACTTTATGATTACCCTCTGAAATTTTAACCCCCGTAAAATAGGGAGATACCTGGATTTTATCCGCTTCTTTACCGTCTACCGTAACATGCCAGTTCGGATGGTATGTCATTTTAAACATGAGATAACATTCCTTTTCTGCATCAACACAGGCTTCATATTTAAATCCGTCTGTGACAAATGAAAGTATTTTTCCTCTATCTCCTTTATAATGATATTCTCTGTCAAAAATATTTTCAGCGAAAAGGTTTTTCTCTTTTTTATCTTCAATAAAGGTAACTCTGTCTTTCATAAGAATAGTTCTTTTAAAATCAGCGGGATTTAACCTGTTTTCAAAATCAATTGCCATATGCTGTCCTTTATCGACATAATTACTCCTGAGCCACAGCAGGTTTGCAACCCATACACTCTTTTTGTTTCCCTTTACGAGAACCGGCACATCTATAAGATCAAAATAACCTGTACCCTCTATGTGTCTTAAAGAATATTTGCCCTGTTTCTCTATCTCTTTAACAAATGCCGGAAATTTCATATTCGGGTCACACAATACATATCCGATATTAAAAAGCCTGTAATGGGAATATCTGCTTTCATCGAAAAAACACTGAATATCCGCATTGAGTGACCATGTGAAAGGAAGATAACCGAGAGCATTTATTTTATTTACAGGAAGCATTGAATAAACCTGGACTTTACCTGCTTTGAAATCCTTGCCCCAGCCTGCTCTGAGCCCCGGGTATACTCTTACGTAATCAATATCTTTCATTTTCTCCATAACCGAAGAAAAATCAGGAAAATCCTGTGCCAGGGCCTTTTCATTGTCTTTTATCCAGTAAAGATTTTCCCGGGAATAATCAAATCTGTTATGAAAAGCAGGGAAGACTGCTATAAGAGTCAATAAAATACCGGCAAGAAGACGATATATATCTTTTGAATAATCTATTTTCTGCCATAGCCAGGCCAGGGCTATACCGGCAAGCATTACAGAGCCAAAATCGAAAATATTTATAAACCTGTGTAAATGAAGACTCTCTCCCATAGGAAAAAGAACATTTATAAATTCACCCCAGAAAGGTTTGCCGAAAAAGGCAAGAAAACCGAAGAGAAATATAAACCAGGAAGTCCTGTAATGGTCTCTGTTTCTCGATATGGATATGAGAAAACCTGCCACTGCAAGTATGGTTAAAACAGGAAATCTTTTATTGTCCAGCAGTTCGCCGTTAAAGCATTTCTCCAGAACCGGCTCCATGCCGTAAGAATACCATTTCCAGTAAGAATCATACACACTCTGAGCATGATAATCTCTGTTGAGGACAAATGGTATGAGTATATGCATAAGTACAAGAAAAGTGAAGAGAGCTATGACAGAAAGATTTTTCAATTTGGAAAATATCTTTTTCTTT
>JBEHWO010000370.1:0-6674 GCA_040217695.1 Vulcanimicrobiota bacterium
AGTTGTCTTTCCTGTATCTACATCACCTATTAATAAAGCTGTTTTACCATGATGAGCAAACTCTTTAACAGCATCTTCCCAATCTTTCACATAAATCACCTGAAATCTTTATTACATGACGAAGCAATAAAAATATTTTAGATTAAAACGTTCTAAAAGTCAATTATAGTTAGTTTCATAACTATCCATAAATAATGACCTCGTAATGCGTAAAGAGTAATGGGTGATGCGCATGGATTAAACCCGTCACGCGTTACGCGTTACGCGTCACGATATCTAGATAAGTTATGAAATACACTATATAGTTATTTACATAGCACGGCATATAAATATTTTTTTATTTAATGCAACTTTTTGCCCTTTCACGGGATTTTATTATATAGGGGTTATATTGAATAAAATTATAATACTCTAAATAAATGTAATTTTAATCGCAATAAAAAATAAAACAGGTTTATTATTCGCAGTAACTATAAAATACATTTGATTTTTTTTAATTTTCATGGTATAATGTTAAGGTTTAATAAAAAAGATATTAATTATGGTAAAGGTAAAATATGCTCAATAAATACAAAAATATAAATTCATTCGGTCTGAGCTTAATGGAGATAATGATCTCTATAAGTTTATTAAGTCTTATATTACTGGGTATAATAACGGTTTTTCCTGCAGGTATAGAGAGTATAAAGATTGCGAAAAATATTTCTGCAGCGTGCAATATTGCAGGTAAACATATAGAACAGTATAAAAGTAATTTCTATCTTGTTCCTGACGTATCATTACTCGGTAACATAGAACTTGACTGTAATTCATGTCCGTCAGTAGATCCTCCTGTTACTATTCAGGGAACTGTTTTTTTACCGACAGTCATGGTAAAACCGGTAAAATTTAATAATAAACCTGTAGACCCGAATGAGGTGGTAGAGGTATCTGTCACGGTAAAATGGAAACAGCCGAGCGGCATGAAACAGGTAAAGTTGAATTCTTATATATACAATAAATCATATTTACCTTCAAATGTACCTATGTATTAGTATTCCGGAGGAACAATGAAGTCACATACAGGGCATACATTAATGGAATTAATGGTGGCAATGGCTATTTTTGGTCTTATACTTTCTGCCATATTCAATATATTTGTTCCCGGAGTAAGAACCTTTATGGTCGGGAAGGAACGGGTTGCAACTCAGGCAAACGTAATGATTTCCCTTAAGAGGATAAGGATGGAGCTATGCAGTACATCCAACAGTTCCATAACCATAAACAGTGCGGAAATATATTCCAGTACAGGAGAACCTGATGCAATAAGTTTTCTGTCTCCTTATTCCGATACGGAAAGGAAGATATCACTGGATTCCGTCACTTCAACTCTTCCCATATGGCAGAAATATGTAATTTATTTTCATGACAGACCGTCACGGGAATTGAGAAGAAAAGTAGTAAAACTGACCGAACCGGGGCCATTGGCCATAGCTCTGGACCATGATAAACTTTATGCTCTGTGCCTGGATAATGACAATTATCCTTATTCAATCGTTTCAAGGGATATACATAAATTATCCATATGCAGAACAAGCCCTTATCTTGTAAAAATACACATAAATTCCAGAAAAAAAGCGGCAGGTTTTGTCGGGAGTCAGGAACAGGAAAGCGAATGTTTTATGGAAATTTATCCTCATAATACGTTAAATTAGTTTTAGAAAGGAAGGATATTATGAAACACGATAAACCCAGGAGAGGATTTACCCTTATTACCATATTATTTGTTATAGTATTACTTTTTATTTATGTAGTGTCTCTCCTGTCCATTTCAAGAGGTATAATGAATATTTCTTCCCATGAAAGAGATTACGCTTCTTCTTTTTCAGGAGCAGAGGCAGGTCTGACCAGAGCCATATATGAAATAAATGAAAATAATTACTGGCCCGGAAATGCAACCAATCCGATGTGGGGTCAGGGTTTTCTGTCATGGCAGCCTCTGAGCGACGGAATAACTCAGTACGAAATAAAAGCTTATAACAATTTCAGCGGCACAGAAGACAGGAAGGCAGACAGCGGAGACAGAGTGCCCGTAGGCTCAATACAGATAGTTTCCACGGGAAGACTGGCACCAAATGACAGTCAGTCAACAATAAAAACATTTTTAAAACCAAATGCCAAAATACCTGCCTGTCTGGCCGGAGGTCCAATATATATTCAGGGTAATCTGTTCTCCAGAGGAATAATGGATATTTATTCTCTGAGAACTTCTCCGGAAAGTAATATCTCTTCCGGTAATACAGTAAATTATGCCACAACAGAAACAACAGGTGGAGAACTGCTTGTATACGGTCATATAACAGGTTCTTCAGTAACACTGGCAGGCCCTGCGTCACCTATGACAACTCAGAATACTTCTGCTCCCGTATATGCTGTTCCGACACCGCCTGTTGATATAGACTATAACAACTGCGATATTAATGATCCAAATGCAGTACTCTCGGAACTTCTTTCGTCTCTCACAGATTTAGACGGTAATGCACCTGTTAAAGTGGGAGGAGCCTATGAAGTTGAGGCAAGTAAAATAAGCAGTCTCCCTGCCGGCTATTATTATATTTATCGTAATAATATCAGAATAATTAAAAATACTGTCCCTGATCCTAACAATCCTTACAGTGCCTGGAAACTGAATAATGTAAAGGTTTATGCAGTAGAAGGACATATTATGGATGTTCCCGGAGGTATTAAAGGAGAGGGGCTTATAAGTGCTACAGGCATAAGGAATAAACCCATATATGATCCGAACAACCCGGGAACCTTTGACCCGAATAATCCCGCATGTTACGAACCGAATATGCCTGCGTCCATAACCATGTCAGGTCTCAAAAAATTCGATTATGCCTCATACCCTGTTGAAAGACTTATTATCTATGCAGACGGAGATATAAATATAAAGGGAGCTTCACAGGTAATGGATGACAGCGGCCTTTACAATGATTATGCAAAACCCAATTTTGAGAACTGGGAAAATCTGCTTTATAAAACAATAAAACAGAGATACAGTACTGCTGCGGAAATATATGAACCTGTATCACTGGAAAATTTTATCAGGGACGTAAATGTGGAGAATATTTTACTCGGCCCTCCTGCACCTGCCAGCGGTATAGGTACCCCTGTGATAAATCAGATGAAAAAATATCTGGTAAAAGGTGAAAGTGATTACAGTCCTGTCCTTGCTGCAAAAAACTGTAAAGCAATCGTAACCGACAGTAATCTCGGTACAAATCCCGTTAACAGGTTTTCCAAAACAGCTCTTCAGGATATACTTTATTCCATTGCAAGAGACTACCCCTATGTTTACGGTATCATATATTCAAGAGGAAAATTAGAGATAAAAGGATATGTTCATATTATAGGCTCTATCATTGAAAATCCGTCAAATACGGCTGATCCCAATTCTATAATAAGAACGGAAGACAGGAAAACAGTAATAATAACACCATGTGTCAACACATGCCTGTCTCTGAGCAATACCATTCTGAAGGATCCGAAATTTGTACCTGCATCATATGCAAATGAAACGAGCGGAGGTACATCCATGACTGCTCCCACACCAACAGTTACTCCCACACCAAAACCGACTGCGACGCCTTACTCCGGAGGTGGCGGAGGCGGCGGAGGCGGCTGTTTCACTGCAGACACTATGGTTCTGACAGATAAGGGAGAAAAGAAGATTAAAGACATTAAAGCAGGAGATTATGTTATAAGTACCTGCGGCGGAGAGAAGTTTGTAAAAACCAGAGTTGACAGATTGCTTGTACATGAAGATAATACAGATTATTACTATATAATCAAAACAGCTCATTCCTCTGTGGAAGTTACGGACGTACATCCTTTCTATACAGGAAATGGTGAATACAAACAGGTAAAAGATCTTCAGGAAGGGGATTATATATATACATCTGCCGGAAATAAGATTGTAAAGGAACTATTACTGTCAAAAGAACTGGTAAAACTGGATCACTCTATTACAGTTTACAATCTTTCACTGGATAAATACAGTAATCACAATTATTTTGCAGGCAAATACCTTGTTTACAACGGGACATCTGACTGGCCTTACAGTGCAGACGGAAATACGCTCATAAAAACAGATAAGGGAGAAAAGAAAATTAAAGATATAAAACCGGGAGATTATGTTATAAGTTATAAAGATGATAAATTTGTAAAGGCCAGAGTAAAGGTTCTTATGACTCAATCGGATAGAATCAATCATTATTACAGGATAAAAACATCCCACAGTACAGTAAAAGGCACTGCCATGTATCAAATTTATACGGGCAATAACGGTTACAGAGCCATAAAAGACCTCAAAAAAGGCGATTATATCTATTGTGCTGTAAATAATAATCTCGTAAAAGAGAAGATATTATCAAAAGAAGTGGTAAAAACGGATAAACTCATCCATGCTTACAGCATAGAACTTGATGATAACAGCAATCACTGCTATTTTGCCAATAACTGCCTGGTACATAATACATATGCTCTGCAGGAAAAGATATAACTATACTTTTGCAGAATTTTGAAAAACCATTACCTTGCAGGGGCGTACGGCCGTGCGCCCCTGCAAGGTATAGATTAAGATAGAGAAAAAATTGATCTAATATGAACTTAATATGTGCAGTCTGTGGCTCAGAGCTTAAAGGAACAGGAAAATTCTGCAGCGAATGCGGCTCTCAGAAATTTATAGAGCAGGAACTGAAAAACTTACTGGTACCGGGTGATGTTCTCGCATCAAGATATAAAATCATAGAGTTTTTAAAAACCGGCGGTATGGGAGCAGTTTACAAAGCAGAAGACCTGCGTCTTTCAAAGCTCTGTGCCATTAAAGAGCTTATAAATACGGCGATAAACAGTGAAGAGAGAAAGGCAGGTTTTATAAGATTCGAAAGAGAAGCAAAAATACTTTCGGAACTGGATCATCCGAATCTTCCCAGGGTTATTGATTATTTTACTCTCGGAGACAGACATTATCTGGCTATGGACTATATAGACGGATATGATCTCGGCTCTCTTGTAAAAGAGGAAAAGAGCAATCTCGCGGAAGAAGATATTGTAAAATGGTCTCTTCAGGTATGCGATGTGCTTCATTACCTGCACACAAGGAACCCTCCCGTCATATACAGAGATTTGAAACCTTCAAACATAATGATAAGACAATCGGATGACAGGGTTATGCTCATTGATTTCGGCATAGCAAGAACACTGGCACCAGTAGAAGAAGAAAGCCTTACCAGAACAGCCATAGGTACAATAGGATATATGGCTCCCGAACAATATAAAGGTAAATCGGAAGAAAGAAGTGATATATATTCACTGGGAGCTACCATGCATCATCTGCTCACAGGCAAAACCCCTCTTCCTTTCAGCCTGGAAACACTCAGACATGTAAGACATGACATAACGCCACAGTTAAACGCCGTAGTAATGAAATCCCTCAGGTTAAAGCCGTCAGAGAGATTTCAGTCTGTTATGGACATAAAAAAAGCACTTACAGGTAATATAGAAATAGAAATGCCTGTAACAAAAGAAGTTTCCCAGGTAGATCTACTACTGACACAGATTTCTTCAAAGGATCCGAATCTTCGCTATATAGTTCTGAAAGCTCTTGATAACTGCGGTGAAGAAGAAAAAATACTCCTTCCTCTTATGAATATTTCCTTGAAAGATAGTGACCTCATAGTAAGAAGAGAAGCAATGAGATTGCTCTCCACATTTCAAAACAAAAAAATACTGGAAGTCTTCAATAAAACAATTACTGATAATGATATGGAAATAAAAGAATTATCTGTAGATACAATCTGCAGATTTAAAGATAAAAGCTCACGGGACATACTGGTAAAAGCCCTTTCTGATAAACCCATAGCTGTTAAATCGGCTATGTGCCTTATAGAAATGAGAGATGTAGCTGCCCTGGAAGAAATTGTTAAACTATTAAACAGAGAATGTCCTAATACACAGGCGAAATTAGAAAAAGCCATAAGCTCTCTTGATCCTTTTTACCTGACAGAATGGAGAAAAGAAAAGGCAAAGGAAGAAATAAAAACTTCCGGTAAAAAAGAAAGAAAATTTTTCATGTATATGGCTGTTATGCTGGTAATACTGACAGTAATCAGTAAAGTATATATAGATTATTCGAAAGAAAAACATTATAAAAAAGCTATAGAAGAAGGTAACAAATTTATAGATAATTTTGATACAGATTCTGCCATAAACAGTTTCAACAAAGCACTCAAGATAAAAGACGACGAACCTGAAATTTACTACTATCTGGGTAAAAGCTATCTTTACAGGGATACAGATAAAGCAGGATACTATTTAAATAAATCTACAGAGTTGAAAAAGGATTACCCTGAAGCTCTTATAGCTTCAGGTAAATTGTATATAATAGAAAATAATTTTAAAGAAGCTATAAATGTTCTGGAAAAAGCTATCAAATTAAACAGTAATCTGCCTGTGGCATATATATATGAAGGTGAAGCTTTGTATAAATCAGGAGATAAGGCAGGGGCAAAAACTGCATTTAAACTGGCTTCTTCATATAAAGATGAATATGTAACTGCTTCTGCGAACATGTGGCTCAGAAAAATAAACGGCGAAAAACCTGAGACAGAACAGAAAATTCAATCATACCT
>JBEHWO010000371.1:0-6604 GCA_040217695.1 Vulcanimicrobiota bacterium
CGGGATCATCAAAATTCTGAACCTTTGTTTTTTCCTGGGAATATAATATCTGTGACGAAAAAATAAAAAGTAATAAAAAAGCGAAAACCACTGCTATTTTTATATTCATAATATACACCTGCCTTATAATAGTTTATAAAAATCTATTCTATATTATTTTCTATTATCCTTCCGTAATTGTTTTTGCAAATACTATGCCAAAAACTTCAGGGGCGACTTGCGTCGCCCCTGATAATGGAGGTAAGCGGATTCGAACCGCTGGCCCTCTGCGTGCAAAACAGATGCTCTTCCAGCTGAGCTATACCCCCGAAAAAACCAGAAAATTTCTTTATATAAATTTTCCTTATGGGCCCTTCTGGATTCGAACCAGAGGCCTCATCCTTATCAGGGATGCGCTCTAACCAACTGAGCTAAGAGCCCGAATTTATCGAAACACAGTTTATCACATTTACCTTATATTTGTCAATATAAATTTTTAAAAATAATTTTATAGAATTGCGTTTTTTAATGACAGGTAGTTTTACTTTTATTGGAGATATTCCTCTCTTCCCACTTAACACTTCACGATTCCTGACAAAATTCTTGTTCCCTTCTCTGCGCACTATTGCTCATCCGAAGCTATTTTTTCTTTAATTTTAAGATATTCTTCTTCTGAGAGGTGAGATTTTATACTTTCCAGTGCTTCATCAGGTTTTATCTTATTTTTCGAATAGTGTTGCTCTGCTTCTTTAGAAACTTTCTTAAATCCTTCCTTTAAATCTTCAGGCTTTGCAGTTCCCTGTGTTTCAAAATACAAAATTGTCATCTCTCCTATGCCGAAAGTCCATCCATAGGCGAAGGGCATAGATATCATGGAACCTACAACCGGTATTAATCTTATAACAGTAGAACAGAGCTGACGGCCTAAAAAACCGCCTGCTATTGTGCCAATCAATGCTTTTGCCGTATCATAACTGATAGTTTTGTCGTATTTTTTTGCTATAGTTATTACCATAGCAATTTGAAGAGGAGTCATCAGAAAAAAATCTGAAAAAGGGATTGGTATAGCTGCAATACCGGCAATTGCTATTGCAAAAGATTGTATAATCTGCCTGCACTCAATAATTCTATTTGATATCATTTTTTACACCTCACAAATCTTCTTTAACTATAAAATCGACATATCCGCTGCCTCCTGCAGGGAGATTTATAAATTTACTTCTTTCTTCTTCAGAAATCAAAATTATCCCGGGCGGAAGAGTCCAGTCATCAAGTTTCAACACATGGAATCCTCCTTTCAGGTTTGTGATAGAATATTTCCCATCAGGACCGGTAACTACTGTTATACCATTCTCCATTATAATCACTACCCCCTCTATACCCTTTTCTCCTTCATCCTGAGAACTATTATTATTTTCATCAACATATACTTTTCCAAGGATTGTACTTTCCAGGCCGCATATATTATTTTCTCCGGCAAAAGCATTACAGGATAAACATATGAATAAAATAAACAATAATAATTTTATCATCATTTTGTCAGTTGCTCTACATGCCTTTCTATCTTTTCCTGAAGATAAGTATCTCCCTGGGCTACGGAAAGTTCATAAGCTTTTTTCAATTCATTTACAAAAGCTTCTTCCTGTCCTATTTTACTGTACGCTCCTGCAAGATTATAATGCAGGTAAGCATCTTTCGGATTAAAGAGTAATAGTTTCTTATAATTCTCTATGGCACAAACTGTTTTCCCGTCAGCCATATAACATGCTGCAAGTAATCTGTAAGTTTCCAGATCATTAGGGAATACCTCTATGACTGATTTAAATTCGGCTATAGCTTTCTTCCACCTCTTCTGTCTGTAATAAATTCTTCCCAGATTAAAATAAGCATCACCTTTATAGGCAAGATTATGAGATAAACGTATAACTGCTTTATTCTCTTCTATGGATTTATTGAAATCACCCTGATATTCATAAAGTTCTGCAAAATTCCTGTGTAAAAGTTCATTATCAGGTTCAATTTTATAAGCCTTATTTAATTCCAGAAGAGCTTTTTTATAATCCCTGATTTTAATATAAGCAGAACCAAGATATATAAGAGCAAGGGCGTTCTTCGGCTCAAAAATTAATACTTTTTTGAAATTACTGATTGCAGGATTATATTTACCCTGTTCTATATATATCTGCCCTAAATAAAGGTAAGCTTTACTGTTATCAGGTTTTAACTCTATTACCCGTTTAAATGCCTTTATAGCTTTATATATCTGCTTCTTTTCTCTTGAGGCCACACCTAAATTATAGTGTGCTTCCCATTTATCAGGGTTTAATTTAACAGCCTGTTCATAGGATTTATTGGCTTTTTCCTCTTCTCCTGTCTGTTTGTAGGTATTTCCGAGATTAATCCAGGCATCTCCGTTGTTTTTATCTATAGTAATAGCACGGTCAAAATATTTCAGCGCTTCTTTATAGTCCTTAATTTCATAATATATATAACCAAGTCTGTTACAGAGTTCCGAATTATCAGGATCTAATTTTATAGTTTTTTTATATTCTTCTATTGCTATCTCCGTTTTTCCGGCATTATAATAAGACAGGGCAAGGTAAAAATGTCCCGGTACACTATCAGGTTTTAATTTTACTACCCTTTTAAAATGTTTTATTGCTTCATGCCATTTTCTGGCTTTAACACAGTTCTGCCCTTCTTCAAAGATTATGTCAATATTCTCCTTCTTTGCAGAAAAACAGCCATTTGCGTAAAGGCCAAGAAAAAAAATAAAAAATACAGAGAATGAAAGTAAAAGTTTTTTAAACATAAAAAAGGAGAACCTTCTGTCCCCCTTAGTAAATATATATAAATTCAATTAATTACTTTTTTGGTTGTTCTTTTTGCTTTGCTTCAAGTTCTTTAAGGGTCTTTTCCACATCTGCAGAGAAGGCCTCGACCTGAGCTATTATCTGTGTTGCCTGGAAGGCAAGTTTCAATCCTTCGTCTAAATGGGTCACATTGTTATCGTCAAAATACTTCTTCAATTCAGTAAAGGCTTTATCGTATTCATCAAAGGCTTTTTTAGCAAAAACAAATACATCGCCGAACATCTTTTCTTCTTCTTCAGTAAAGAAAGAAGTATCGAGCTGTTCATATTCTTTTCTTGCAGTTTCAAGGTTTTTAGTAAGCCATTCAATAGTCTTTTTAAATTTATCGGCAGGGAATTTACCTTCTTTAAGTTCCATTGCTTCTTTATAAAGACGATCAAAATTCGGATTTGTATAATAAACAGGCTGTTCCGCCCCGACTGTCATTTCAATCTGACTTGCAGGTACTCCTGCCCCCTTGGGTAACTGTGCATTACATACTTCACACATATTAAGAGTAGCAGGATTACGATGGCCGCACTGAAGACATACTTTTGTAGTAGCAATTTCAGAACTCTCCTGGAGAAGAAGAAAGGATTTATACAGTCTGTTAGTTGCTTTCTGAGCCATATCAAGGCCATCGAGTATATGTTTTCCATTTTTATCATCAAAATATAAATTCATTTCTTTAAGAGCATCTCTATGAAGATTAAATGCTCTTTCTATACGTACAACCTGTTCCCTTGCAGTAAGTGAATCAGGCTCTGCCTTTCTTATCTGCTCAAATTCTTTTATAGTTTTTTCCAGCTCGGCAGTTATCTTTTGTATGGTTTTTTTCAGATCTCCTTCAGATACCTTTCCGTCACAGACTCCTTTTCCGACTGTAGCTAATTCTTTCAAATGAGGTGATTGGTATTGCTGTAATTCAGCATCATCCCAGTCAGGTAAATCAGATGCAAGTTCATGCTCTGATTTAAGCTGTTCAACTTCTTTATCTTTTAATTTTTCTGTATCTACTTCAACATCGAAAGACTCTCCGAAAGCAGAAGCAAAACCCATTATAGAATCTTCATTTCCTTCCTGTTCCATATCATCATTAAAATCTTTGTCACCGATACCCATGAAAATACTCCTCCTTCTTAAATCACACTACTACTTTTCTTAAAGAATATGTGGTTAATCTCAATAGATTTAATTTTCGACAAAGTATTTTTTAATTCCTCCTTTTATTTTAATATTATAAAAATTTTAAAAGAACTACTTTTTCAGGTTTATATTTGAAATATCTGATGGCAAACATCATAGAACGCCTGTTGGATGTAGCAATATCTCCTGTAACAAAAGGTATGCCCTGCTCTTTTGCATATTCATGAATTCTGTGTACTATCTTATTACTTATTCTTTTTCCCATGGCATGTTGTTCTACTGCTATATTATTTATGTGTATTTCCCATTGACCGGTTATATGTTCCTTAATATGTTCCAGTAGGCAAAAACCAAGAGAAACTCCATTATTTTCGGCAACAAAACTTATAAAGGTTTTGTCCTTTAATCTACGTTCCAGTTCGCTACAGAATCTGCTTCTGGCCTCTTCTATTTCATCTTTACTGTACCCTCGGAGAGTGGAAACAGTGAAATCAAGATATCCCTCAAGGAGTCTTTTCATAAAAGGAACATCACTTAACTCTGCAGGCCTTATGATAATATCCATGATTTAGAACTCCAATCTTATAATCGTGACGCGTGACGCGTGACGCGTGAACATTATATTCCCTGTTCACTTATCAATCTTAAATTTAAATTTTATACCTTCCAGGGCTTTTAACATATCTTTTCTATGTTTATCAGGGTCTTCCGCTTCAAAAGGCAGTTTCATGAACATCCTCTTTCTCTCTTCTTCATATCCTCTGGATTTGAAAAAATTCAGAGCCTTTTCATTGGAACATACAAGCTGAAGAGCTATATGACGAAGTCCTTTTTCTCTTGCCAGATTTTCTGCATAATCTAACAGTTTATGAGGAACAACTGTTTCCCAGTAATTCTCGTAAAGGGCTATATCGAATATCCATGCCTGTTCTATTCCCGTAGTGCTTTCACTGACATCGGTAGCCATAAGCAGAAAACCTGCTTTAACACCGTCTGACATGGCAATAAGAAAATGAGAATTAGGATAACTGGACATATTTAAACGTACTATTTCCAGATCCCTGAGGTAATTTTCTCTGGCTTTCTCCATATCAGGATTTCCCCTGAGAGGAGAAACCTGATATTTAACTGCATCTGAAGCCAGTTCGGAAACAAAAGAAAAATCTTCTTCAGAAACTTCGCGTATTAAAATATTCATAAATACTCCTTATTTATTATAAAACCTGTATGTTTCATAATATTTTATAATCAGTCAGTCATCCGGCAAAAGCAGCAAATAATTTTTATTTTTTACATAAATTACAATCAGAAATGATAATCTGTGTTTCCGTCACGCGTCACGTTCGCCGTATCCATGGTAACAGTCGATAATTACAGGTATTAAAAAAATTATTATTATAATTTCATAACTTACATAACAATTCCTTCAGAAAATAAAAAAAGAGAGAGCAAACTCTCTCTTTTTTTAAACTATATATAAGATTAGAACATACTTTGCATTAATCCGCCGCCCATTGCTCCGGCTCCGGCCACTGCGCCGCTGCCTGCTCCAAGGAAACCACCGATACTACCTGCTGCTGCGAATGCAAAGGAACCACCGCCACCTGCACCTGCTCCGGCCATTGCGCCTACTCCGCCCATTCCACCCATTTCGAATGGTGGTTTTCCCATACCGGGACAGCATCCGCCACCCATCATTTTCTGCATCATCTGCATCATTTTTTTCATCATTTTCTGCATTTTCTTCATCATTTTGTGCTTCGGTCCGTGAGGTCCGTGAGGTCCGTGAGGTCCGCCGGGTCCTCCCATCTGGCCCATACCGCCCTGCATTCCCTGGTCTCCGCCAAAATAATTATTAATTACTGTTGTGTTATTTTGCTTATTTCCAATTCCTATTCCCATTTTTCACTCATCCTTTCTTGAAACTTTTTTATTAAATCTGAGGTTAATTTCTTTTTCATCTTAGATATCACGACAAATTTATAAATGTAAAGAGGGTATATAAAAAAAATTGCAGGAAATAAAAAAAGAGAGATTCCTCTCTCTTTTTTATTCGGATATTTATTTAACTCAGAAGCCAAAACCCGGTAACTGGGCACTGATGCCAATACCGCCGGAAATTCCGAGTCCGCCGCCGCCCATACCTATACCAAGACTGCCGGAAATTCCGAGTCCGCCGCCGCCCATACCAAGGAATCCACCTATGGATCCGCCTAACTGATCACCCATACCCATACCCATACCGCCGGCTCCTGCCATTGCAAATGCTCCGCCAGGCCCTGCTGATGCAAATGCTCCTGCTCCACCCATACCATCCATTCCGCCCATCATTGGATTCATTCCGCCCATTCCCTGCTGCATTGGATTACACTGGCCACCGCCCATCATCTGCATCATTTTCATCATCATCTGCATCATCATCATCATCATCTGCTGAGGACCACCCATCTGACCCATACCGCCCATTTCACCACCGGGGAATCCTCCCATCTGCTGCATCTGATTGCCACCATAATAATTATTAACAACTGTTGTATTAGATTTCTGATTTCCTATTCCTATTCCCATTTTCCACTCATCCTTTCATTTTTACGTCTGCGTCATCTGATGTTTAATTATTCATTATA
>JBEHWO010000372.1:0-6585 GCA_040217695.1 Vulcanimicrobiota bacterium
TATGCAAAGGTGTTCTCCCGTCATTATTTTTTTCATTTACAACGGCGCCTTTTCCCAGTGCTTCTTTTGCTTCTGCCATACCGGTAATATTAAATAAAGACGGCACAGACCCCGATGGTTTTTGTGCTGCTTCTTTCTTTGCAGGCACTTCTTTTACAGGTAATTCTTTTACAGGTACTTCTTTTGCAGGCACTTCTTTTACGGGCACTTCTTTTACGGGCATTTTTGCCTGAACCTCTTTCTTCAATGGCTCTTCTGCAGTGGCGGTCGTTGAAGTATCAGGCTTATCTGCTCTCCGTCTGAGAGGGTTCGGCGGCAGTGTATTGGTAGGACATCTTCTTGCTTCAGGGGCACTGAGAGTTGCCTGTATGGGAGTATATTCCCTGGCTTTAATCAGGCACATGAGTCCCTCATCCTTTCTCCCCAGTTCATTCAAGGCTGTACCTTTACCATTCCAGGCAGTAGCGCTTTTAGGATTTAATTTTAAAGCTCTGTCAAAATATTCAATGGCTTCCGCATATTTGCCGAATTCATTTAAAACCAGTCCTTTACCGCACCATGCCTGTTCAATCTTGGACGTATACTTGAGAGCTTTATCATAACTTGCAAGAGCATCTTTATATTTACCCATTTTAAAGAGAAGGTCTGCTTTCTTGCACCATACTTCGCTGGACATAGGATTCATTTCCAGGATATTATCGTAGAATTTAATGGCTTCTTTATATTTTTGATTGGGATCCAATCTAGTTAATCCCTGAAAAAGTGATTGAGTATTCGAGTTTATATTGCTTGAAACTCCTATGAAGCCTGAAGATATAAATTGTACTATGGATAAAAAGAAATCTCTGACGGCAGAGGTAATACTGCCAAAAAAGCCTGTAATACTCTGAAAATTAAGTCTCAATCCCTCACCGAAAGACTTAAAAGCCTCTTTAAATTCAGATGCCCAGTATAGATTCCACGCCACTTTCATCTTTCTGGCAGCAGGGGAATCACTGCAGAATAGCAGTGTATAAACAATAGAAAGAAAAAAATACAAAGGCACAAATAATATAAGAAAAAAGATTACTATAACAAACACTTCAAGGCACATTGAGAAATTACCTCCCCGGGCCTCTTCTGAAAATCTTCTCCTGATTAATTCTATTCTTCGCCTTCAAGTCCTTTTAGAGAAATATTATTTATCAAAAGATTATTTATCTGATATATTTATAGTGAAGAGTGAAGAATATAGCTAGTTTCATAACTATCCATAAATAATGACCTCGTAATGCGTAAAGCGTAATGCGTGATGCGCAGGAATTAAACGCGTCACGCGTTACGCGTTACGCGTCACGATAACTTAAATTCTAATAAGTTATGAAATACACTATAAATCACAGAGGAAGGATTTTTATGACAAAAAATGAATTTTACATGGGAGGAATTTTTATGACAGAATTATGTAATAACTGTAAACAGGAGCAGGCAGAAACATCAGGTCTGTGCAGCAGTTGTAAAGGTACATTACAGACATCCCGGAGTGCCACAACTCTCAATGAAGGAACTGTAATGGAAAATCGATATAAAATCATAAATCTGATAAAATCAGGCAGAATAAAAAATATCTATAAAATTTTAGACACAAAATTCAACAATATCCTGGCCATGAAAGAGATAATCCTTCCTGAACATGTAAAAGATCGGCAAAAAACAGACGGATGGTTCATCAGGGAATCTCATTTTCTTGCAGGACTATCACACCCGAATATGCCGAAAATTTTTGATCATTTCATATTTAACAACAAATATTACCTGGTTATGTCCTTCATAGAAGGCGAGGATCTGAATTCAATAATTAAAAGAGACAGACTGGCTCCTGCTCCGAAAGAAAAAATTATAGATCTTGTCAATCAAATTCTCAATCTTATGGATTATCTTTATAAAGAACATTCGCACATAGTACAGAGGGTTGTAACACCTGAAAATTTTATCATTCATAAAGACGGAAGGGCAATTCTCGTAGATTTTGGCATGGCATCTGCACTTCATATGAACACTGCCCTTGAAGAATATAATATTCCTGATGATAAGAAGGAAATTCATCTGCATGAAGAGGAACATTGTATGGTAAAAGTAATGAAAGGCATTTTCCCGGAAGGTCTGGCCTCTGTAAAGGATCTGTGGAACTCCTTGCCTTTTATACAGCATATAAACAAATTATGCAGAGTCCTTCAGGATCCCTTTGACAGAGGCCCCCTGGGGGAAGAAACTCTGCTGGAAAACAGATATAAAATTATAGGATTGATAAAATCAGGCGGTATGGGCGCTTTATACAGAGCTTTAGACATGAGGCTGGAGAGCACCTGTGCGGTAAAAGAACTGCTTCCCTTTTACGGCAGAAAGGAAGAACAGGAAGAAGCAAAAAAATGGTTTAAAAGAGAGGCGGCTATTCTTGCCAGCCTGGATCATCCGAACCTTCCGAAGGTTTCAGATTATTTTATCAGTAATAACAGATATTATATTGTTATGGATTTTATTGAAGGAGACAATCTGAAAACCATAGTGGATAAAACAGGAGAAAAAGGATTGGAGGCTGAAAAAGTAATTAAATGGAGTAAAGATATCTTGAAGATACTGGATTATCTCCACACACAGAATCCTCCTGTAATATATCGCGATATAAAACCTTCCAATATTATGATACATAGAGATGGAAGAGCCATATTAATAGATTTCGGCATCGCCAGGGTAATAGACAGGGACAGTAACACGGAAAAAACCGTAATAGGAACAGAAGGATACTGCCCTGTGGAACAGTACAGAGGTAAAGTGGAAGCAAGATCAGACATATATGCGCTGGGAGCGACAATGCATCATTTACTTACAGGCCTTCCTCCGGTACCTTTTAAATTTGAGCCTCTCAGAGAAATCATACCTGAAATATCGCCTGAAGTGGAAGAAATTGTTATGAAATCACTGAAGGAAAAACCTCAGGACAGATTTGCCTCTGCAAAAGATATGCTTATTGCCCTGGATGCCCTGAAGGAAACAAAAGAAAATTCGACCGATGCAATGAAAATTTATGATATAAAAGGCATAACATGTGAGCATAAAATAAATGCCCTGAAACAGAGAAATAGCTGGAGCTGTTGTGCAAGAGGAGGTATACTGACCTGTGAAGGCAGGTATGAAGAAGCCATTGAAGCCTATGACATGGCTTTAGATATTTACATTGATAATGAAATAGCATGGAACTCAAAAGGGGAAGCTTTATATATGATGGGTAAATACGATGAAGCACTCGAATGCTACGATAAAGCTATCGGGTTAAAACCTGATTATGATGTGGCATGGAATTTCAAAGGAGAAGTTTTATATAAACAGGGCAAATACGAAGAAGCACTCAATTGTTTCAATGAGGCATTAAAGATAGACCCTGCTTATAAATATGCCGGGAGAAACAGGGATGAATTATTGAAAGAGATGAACGTAAGCAAGTAGATGCAAACACCTGTGTCCGCCCTGTGAATGTATAAAACTATGTCTCAATCCATCACAAATTATCTGTCAGGCATTTTTTAATAGTATGTACCAGATTATTCGTATCAAAGGGCTTAACCACATAGGCTTTTGCTCCTCTTTCAATAGCTTTCATTACAATGGATTTGTCATTCATGGCACTGCAAACTATTATATTTGCATTCCTGTCAATAGATGTTATATCCTTAATTGCATCCAGGCCTCCATGGTGATATTCCCTGGTTCCCGGCATAGAAATATCCATAATAACAATATCTGGCCTGATTTTCTCATAAATCTTCACTGCTTCTTCCGCATCAGATGCTTCTCCTGAAACATTAAAGCCATTTTTAGAAAGCAATTTTCTGAGTACTATTCTCATAAAATTATTGTCATCTACAATTAAGACGCTGACAGAACCAGACCTTTTATGAGATTTTGTCTTTACCTGTTCATCATCTTCCATGTTTCTGACATTACCATAATGCTCTGAGAGAGAATGACCGCAGTCTTTACAAAATTTGCTTTCATCAGGTATATTACAATTACAACCGGGACAGTTCATAATAAAAAATCCTTGCATAGAATCGTGATACGTAACAGAGACGGATTTATTCTTATTTATGATAGTGATCGTAATCACTCTTAGTGTTTATAACGGTAAATATTCCACTGGTTATAGTCGTGACGCGTAACGCGTGACGCGTGACGCGTGACGCGTGACGCGAGAGGAGACAGGATTACAGATTATCCGGTGTCGTATTTACCGCTGGCACCACCTGGCTATTTTTTACCTGTTTCGATCCTTCTGAGAAAATCCCTTAATACCTTTATATATTCCTCGTTCTTCTCCAGGTGATGGTGATGTGAAGCATCTTCAAAAACAGCCATTTCGGCTACGGGCATCATAGACTGATAATATTCCGCAGAAGAAGGCGGTACTTCATCATATCTGCCACAGGTAAAAAGAGTCGGAACAGTTATTTCTTTCAACCGTTCAGCTCTTTCATAATCTTTAAGTATTCCTGTAACGGTAAATTCGCTAGGTCCCCACATATATTCATAAAGAGGCTGGCCTATCTTTTCAAAACTTTTATTTACGCAATCAGGCCATGGATCAATACGGCATACATGAAGTTTATAATAAGTATTCATAGCCTTCTGATATTCGGGAGAAGTAAAATTACCTGCTCCTTCACTTTCTTTTATTATCTTCTGCAGATCTTCAGGCAGTTCTGCCAGATAAACCTTCTGATCTTCTATAAAACGGGAAGAACTCAAACATGGGCTTGCAAATATGAGACTTACCACATTATCGGGCTTTCTGGCAAGCATATAATCAACTGCAAGCATATTACCCCATCCCTGCCCCAGGATATGGATCTCTTTAAGGTCAAGAGCACTGCATATCTGTTCCAGTTCCTCTACAAAATATTCCACACTGTAGAGAGACATATCGGATGGTCTGTCGGAATTGCCGCAACCGAGCTGATCATAAAAAACAACAGGTCTTTCGTCAGAAATAGCCTCGAGTGAAGACAGGTAGTCATGGGGGAAAGCAGGGCCTCCATGTAATACGACGAGAGGAATTCCTTCTTTATCAGCTCCCGCAATTCTGTACCATATTTTACCTGCCGGGAGATTAATATAACCTTCTTTTACCGTTACAGTAACCTCAGAGATTTTAGCCGCAGAGGCTGCTGCCATGAGAATAGATAAAATCAAGCATAGAGAGATAATTTTTAACATTACTTTCACCCTTTCATTTTTTTATAAATTATTTAGATTTTACGACATTTAAAATGAACATTTTTTTATAAATTATTTAGATTTTACAACATTTAAAATGAACATTCCTGTACCTTTAAATTACTGACCTGAGAACAGGCATCTGATAAAATTATTCCTCCCGTCACGCGACGCGTCACGAGATCTTATATGTATTATTTATACTCACCCCGGTAAGATATTCCAAATCTGTCACTTGCTCTGCCATTTATTACAGGCAGGGCACTTTAAGGCAACATACATAATAGGTTCACCGCAGTAAATACAAACTTTAATATTTTCTGTTTTATACTGATAAACTGTCATTTCAACAGGGCCATCATCTGTCATATCTTCATTGCAAACAGGGCATAATATTAAATCTTCATTTACAGGCGACATACAAAGAGGACAGCAGACCAGCATATCCAGGTCAGGCATTTCATATACATTAACCATATATTATTTCACCTTCTTAAATAACCTTCCGGAAATTTCAAATATGTCAGTGCTCACATTTACTGAGGTAAGCATAAATAATACATAACTGCTCTCGTGACGCGTAACGCGTAACGCGTGACGGGAGGAAGACTTTTATTAAATACTTATGCTCAGGTCAGTAGAGTAAGTACAAAAAGTAATGTCCGAAAAAAATCAAGTAGCTATTTACCTGTTGCGAGTATGTAGAGAAACTTCAGGACAAAACTTTTTTACTCTATATTTCAAAATTTCCATAGAAAATTCCTGCCTGATTATGAAAATAGTGAGGACTTATTACTGAGGTGAGCATGAATAATCTATATGCTCTCGTGACGCGCAATGCGTAACGCGTGACGGGAGGAAACCATTTATTACAGCTTATACTCAGGTCAGTAATAACGCATCACGCATCACGCATCACGCCATAAATGACCCCTTCACATAAAATCCATGTTATAATACTGAGGTGAGCATGAATAATACATAACTGCTCTCGTGACGCGTAACGCGTGACGGGAGAAAACCTTTATACATGCTTATTCTCAGGTCAATAATTTTGAGGTGATTAATTATGATTCTGGAAAGAGGAACAATCGTCAATAATATGTACAGAGTAGTTACCATACTGGGTAAAGGCGCTATGGGCAATGTATATCTTGTAGAAAGGGTAAAAGATGATAAAAAATTTGTAGTAAAAGAGCTTTTTTTCACACCTCAGGCAGGGCTTGATCCTTCAGAAGCAAAGGAAATATTTTTCAGGGAAGCCGAATTCATGGCGAAATTCGACCATGAGGGAATTCCCGGAATGTACGGAGTATTCAGCCACGACGGGAAAGA
>JBEHWO010000373.1:0-6584 GCA_040217695.1 Vulcanimicrobiota bacterium
AAAAAATATAGGAAATCTTAAAAATGGAGCATATGTAAAGATATCTATAAAGGATCAGGGATGTGGTATAGAGGAAAAATATTTACAGAAGATATTTGATCCCTATTTCACTACAAAACCGAAAAGCTCCGGTCTGGGATTAACTATAGCCTATTCCATAATCAGAAATCATTCCGGCCATGTAGTGGCGGAATCGGTTAAAGGTAAAGGAACAACTGTCACTTTCTTCCTTCCTGTGTCGGAAGATGTTCACATACCTGAAAAATCATCTCAAAAAGAAATTCTGGAAGGGAAAGGTAAAATTCTCGTCATGGATGATGATGAAATGTTACGGGAAGTACTTGAAATAATACTGGAAAGATTAAAATATGATTTTACCATGACAGAAGACGGAGAAGAAGCAATTAAATTATATAAGCAGGCAAAAGAGAAAGGAACTCCCTTCGATGCAGTAATAATAGACTTAACAATCCCCGGAGGGATGGGCGGGAAAGAAGCAATAGAAAAACTCAGGGAAATAGATCCGGATATTAAAGCCATAGTATCAAGCGGTTATTCCAGCGATCCAGTCATGGCAGACTATAAAAAATACGGCTTCAGTGCAGTTATTCTTAAACCTTACGGTATGGAAGAACTGAGTAAAACTCTCTACGATATAATCGTGATGCGTGATGAATGATGCGTTATGCGTAATGCGTGATGCGTGATGCGTATAAGCAGACCTAAATAGAAAATCCGAAATCTTCCAGACGTTTTTTCACCTTTTTATCTCCCCTGTCAAGCATATGGGCAATCTGAAGATGGACTATGGCACTGTCATATTTCTCTCTCATAATTGCTATCTCTGCAAAAGCAATTCTGGCTTCTTTATTATGAGGGTCTGTCCTTACTCCGTTTAAAGCAGCACAGTAAGCATCGAAGGGAAGGTCTTTTTTTAGGAATAATTCACAGGCTTTAAGATATGTATCAGATGCTTTTTCCTTAAGACCGGCTTTCCAGTAAGATGTTCCAAGGGCATAATAAAATCTGGGTTCTTCAGGATTCTTCTCAACAGCTTTTAAAAAATAATATTCTGCCATGGTAATCTTATTTCTGAAGAGATACATGCCTCCCAGCAGAAATTCCGGATATGTGGCAAGATGTTTTATTTCCATAGCAAGTTTATTCTCACTGTCAATTTGAAGCGCTTTATCTGCATAGAAGAGTGCAAATAATATAATTCCCTTCTGTAAATAAACCATACCTGTTTTGGCCATATATTTACTTTCTTCTTCATAATCACCGAGTTCGTAAGATGTTCTTGCTACATCCAGATATCTTATGGCATTATCCTGATCCTTTTCGCATGCTTCTATGAAAAGAGACAGAGCGTCGGAATAATATCCGTCCCGTAACAATCCTTCAGCCTCATGTGAAAGTTTATCGGCTTCTTCTTCCTGTTTTTCTTCGAAATATTTATTAAGTGACGGAGGTATATAAAGATTGGAAGGTTTTTTATCGAACACTGCAAGGAAATTACTTACAGTCCGCCCCGGTCTTATGAGATATTTGCCGTCAACATATAACCCTGTTGAGGTTCCTCCGTCCAGATTACAGGCATAATAAGCTCCCAGAGATTTCATTATCCGGCCTGTTTCCTGAAAAGATACATCCCTGTCAATACCGGTTATCAACAATTTATTATCCCCCGTTATACCCAGGACACTTCTTCTGGTATTTCTATAAAGCCCCTGATCTTTATGCCCTTCCTGGGGATTAAAATAACAGGTGTCTCCTTTATAAACAAGGGTAGGGCCCGAACATATGACACTCTTCCATCTGGATAAATCAAGATATCTTCCTATACAGCCGGTAAAAAGAATAAAATCTGCTCTGTTGTTATAATCTATACAGATAGCAGAACCGTTATATCCTTCATTTACAAGATTTCCTTCCATTACAAGATTTCCTATGGGATAGCCTTCATTCAGGTCAAAATAAGTGCCGTTTATAAGAATTTTTGGATGATATAATTCAACGATTTTATCCATTGTGCTTACAGGGTAAGAATCTTCTATGGCGTCAAAACCCGGCGGAACAAGAGGAGTAACATAAACAGAAGGATCATTCAGGTCTACTGTTATCAGGTGAATATCTGTTCCAGGAGGTGAAGAATAATTTATAGATTCACATGTTGCCGGTAAGGAGAGAAGGAAAAAGAGTAAGAGAGTGAAAAGTGAAAAGTGAAAAGTGAATGGTGAGTCGTGAGTCGTGAAGCGTAAGTCGTGAGTCGTGAAGCGTGAGCAGGGGCGTTTTATTAAACGCCCCGAGGTGAAGGGTGAAGGGTGAGTTGTGCGTTGTGAGCCGGAAATAGTGAATAAATGAGTGAGCAGTGAAAAAATATTCATAGCCTGTCATAAACCCGTGAAGGTATGTCTTTCCCTTCCTTGTTCATTAAGTCCACATAGGTTTTATAGTATTTTTTTGCTTCTTTACCGTCTTTATATAAAGCATCGGCAAGGTTAAGATAAGCAGGTGTTCTATCTGGAGAAAGAGTAAGGACACAGGTCAATACAAAAATTGCATCTTTACACTTCCCTGCCTGCTCCATAAAAAAACCGTAATCATTCATGGCAGTAATAAATTCACCGTAAGTCATATATTTATTAAAATCACTTTTTTCATAATCCTCTCTGGATTTAAATCTAAAAACCCATTTATCTCCCAGGACAGAAATGGCAGTTTTAATCAGTTTCCAGCCATCATTACTGCCTTTTTTGTATTGTTCAAGCGCTTTCTTATGAGCACTTCTGAGGAATTTAACTTCCATTTCACAGGTATCATAATAATGGCCCGGATAAAACATGTTATTAAGTTTTTCCGATGCTTTATCTATTTCCCCGGCTGAAAGAAGATATTCTACTTCTTTTAAAGCTTCTGCCGAAGGGTCTTCCTGCCATTCCTTCACGATTACAAGTTTTTCCGATTGTTTATCCCATCTGTATGTTGCTCCGTAATAAAAAGCCGAAAAGGGCATCTGAGAATAAATATGAACGAGCCTGTCTTCTTCATCATAAAAAATATCTGTTTTGGCTATATTCAATTCGCCGTTAAATTCCACTCTGCCGAAAGAACGGAATATTCCGTCTTTACCTCTCCCTGTAAGGATTATTTTTGTCCTGTCCTGAGGCATGGTTATTATAAAAAGACTTTCTATATCCCGGGGGAGCAAGGAAAGAGGAAAATTCTGTATGTCTCTTATATCGGAAGAACCTTCTCCTTTTATATGGTTGAGGACATCTTCCGATACAGGGTGTGAAGCCCTTGCAGGAATAGAAAGAAAGAGAAAAACAATTAAGATAATAAATCTTTTCATAAAAATTTTCATTTATTTGACCTCCCTCAATTGTCAGGAAATAACTACATCATAATTACAGTTTATATCGTGACACGTAACGCGTAACGCGTGACGCGAGGCTAATAAGCGTTCTAATAATTTGTCAGAGTTATTTTATTACAGTCCTTAATATAAAATATGCAAAATATATGCCATTAAATTCCTGTCATATGACTATTGTCACTCAAACCTGTCGAGTTTATATTTCCTATATTTACCGGGAATAACCCAGCCTGAGAGTATGCTTTTCCAGTCTGTCTCTTTGTATTTAGAGAGTATATCTATAATTGTATTAACATCTTTAAGATAGCTCGTATTATATGCATCGACTACAAAGTCATGATATTTTTCCGTTCCCAGTTCTTTATACATAATATATTGAACCCTGAAAGTTTTTTGATAAAAGAATCCGAATTTATCCTTTTCATATCTGAAATCCATACAGAGAGGTTCATCTTCCATGGAAGAAAGATCCGAACGCAGTCCCCATTGTGTAAAAATGTTTTCCCTGCTGACATATTTATCAGATAAAAGGCCGGAATCTTTTATAGCGACAGGAAGGAAGCTGCAAATCCCTTCTATAAACCACTCTATTTCCACCTCACCCCATGACAGAAACCAGGAATGATTTATTTCATGGTACAGGAGTCCCGGATTACCCGGCCGGGTAAGGTCATATTGAATGTCTATCTCTTCGCCTCTGTTATATCCTCCGACCCATTCGCCTGAAGGTGAACATACCTTTTCTCCTCCGTTTATGATAAATACTTCATGAGGAAAGGTCCATCCGAGATAATTCTCCACGGCAGGTATATAGGCACAGGTATGTGCCATGATAAAATCAGCCCACTCTTCCTGTCCTTTATCATAACGGATTTTTATTTCTGTGGTAATGTAATTGAAGGTTACTTTTTTAACCTTCTCTTTTTTTTCTGCGGCCAAACCGATGCTTTCTATCCAAAAAAATAATATCAAGACCCAGATAAAGATAAAAATTCTGTTACATGAAAACATATAATACCTCCCTGTTACATATGCAATCTGAATATAATTATAACACAATTAGCAACAGGAGTGACACAGTGATAACACAATTAAAAAATGGCGTCAAATAACTTTTCAGGCACCATCTATTAATCTTTACTTACAAATTTAGTGTACTGTTTTAAATATAAAAGCTCAACTGTTCCGAGAGGCCCATTACGCTGTTTGCCTATTATAATTTCTGCCGTTCCAGGTTTCTCTGTTTCGGGATTATAATAATCATCACAGTAAATAAAAATTACCATATCTGCTTCCTGTTCAATTTTACCTGCCCATCTGAGATCAGAAAGGCTGGGCCTTCTGTCTGTCCTGCTTTCCAGTGCAGGGGAAAGCTGTGATAGAGATATGACAGGTATAGAAAGTTCTTCGGCGAGAAGCTTCAATTCCCTTAATATTTCCTATGCCTGTTTATGACGTAAGACATTTTTAGTGGAACTGATGAGCTGAAGATAATCTACTATTATAAGCTGTATATCTTTCCTCATTTTTAGTCTTCTTGCTTTTGCTTTCATTTCCATTATGGAAATACCGGGAGTATCATCTATGTAAAAATTTCTTGTATTCCTTCCAGGCTTCAATTATAATTTAAGAGTTGAAATCACCAGACAGAAAGGATACAAATGAAAGAATTTTTCGCAGATCTCCATATACATATAGGCGCAAACAGTGAAGGAAAACCGGTAAAAATCACTGCTTCAAGAAAACTGACTTTCGCCAGCATAATAAAAGAATGTCTTGAAAGAAAAGGCATAGACATAATAGCCATAGTGGACTGTGCTTCTCCCAGGGTTATTAAAGACATAAAAGATCTTATAAAAAAGGGGGAACTCCTTGAACTGCCTGACGGAGGCATGAGACACCGCGACAGGGTTACGGTCATTCTTGCTTCAGAAATAGAAACTACGGAAGAAAACAAAGGGAAATCGCACCAGGTGGCCTTTTTTCCTTTCTTAAAACAGATAACGGAATTCAGTTCCATCATGTCCCGGTATATTACAAATATAGATTTAAGTTCCCAGCAGAGCGGCATACCTGCGGCACAATTTCATAATATAATAAGAAGTCTCGGGGGAGTCTTAATACCTGCCCATGCTTTTACGCCTCATAAGAGCATTTACGGAAACTGTGCCAGAAGAATAAGTGAAATTTTTACTTCTGACATGCTTACAAATATACCGGCCATAGAACTCGGCCTGAGTGCGGATACGGATCTTGCCGATAAAATCGGAGAACTCGAAAATTTTTCTTTTATAAGTAATTCCGATGCCCATTCCCTGGAGAAAATAGGAAGAGAATATAATAAAATCCTTATTGAAAAACCTACATTCAAAGAATTAATACTGGCCCTTTACGGAAGGCAGGACAGAAAAATTCTGGCCAATTACGGCCTCGATCCGAAACTGGGTAAATACCACAGAACCCACTGTCCGGAATGTGGCTTCATTGCAGACAGTCCGCCGCCGGTATTACAGTGTGAGAAATGTAACAGTGAGAAAGTCGTAAGAGGCGTTCTGGACAGGATCGTTTCCATAGAAGATTTTAAAGAGCCGAAACATCCTGAAAATCGACCTCCATATTATTACCAGGTGCCAATGGAATTTATTCCGGGAGCAGGTAAAGCGACACTGAATAAATTAATTAAAACATTCGGAAGTGAAATGAATGTTCTGCACAGAACATCTTATGAAGATTTAAAACCTGTTGTAGGAAGAGAAGTGGCTTCCTACATAATTCTTGCCAGGCAAGGAAAACTGGAATTTCAGGCAGGAGGAGGAGGGAAATACGGGAAAGTTAAAGGCGGGAAAGAAAATATTGAACAGCTTAATTTATTTTAGGAAATTGGAAAAATATCGGAACTGTGGTAAAATAATAATTACTGAGGTGAGTAAAATAATTCATCCTTAATTCTCATGACATTTTAAATAGAAAAATGATATCTATAATTATTTCTGCACACCCATATTGCTCTAATTATAAAAGAGGTGGTTTTTATGGTAAATACTATGTCAGAAAAAAAACATATAATAAGCGACAGAGATATTTGCAGGGGACAACCGAGAATTAACGGAACTCGTATCAAGGTTCAACATATTATTATAGAGTATGAAAGACTCGGGTGGACTCCAGATCAAATATGTGATGCTCATAGAGAATTAACCTTATC
>JBEHWO010000374.1:0-6501 GCA_040217695.1 Vulcanimicrobiota bacterium
ATTGAATTATAATGCAAAGTAGCATGATGTAAGCTGTAACTGTTATAAACGTTCCAGTTTAGATTTTTTTCGGAGGAGCGCCAGACAGGCAGACGGTATTTACCTATTGTTCAAATTATTCATTTCAATTAAAGCAATTTGGTATAAATTTTAATTAGGAGCTGTAAAAAAATGACCCCATCAGATTACGGCTATAATCCTCGCGTCACGCGTTACGCGTTACGATATAAACTGTAACTATGATGCAGTTATTTCCTTACAGGTCCTTACCGGGATGGTATAAAATTATGACAGACAGAATTTTCGATGCAATTGAATTTGCCGTTAAAGCCCACAGGGGGCAATTCCGTAAAGGGTCTTATGTGCCATATATAGTGCATCCCATAGGTGTAAGCAAACTGCTTATAGAAGCAGGATGTGATGAGGATGTTGTAATAGCAGGACTTCTTCATGATACACTGGAAGATACACCTGTAACGGTTCAGGAGATAAAATTAAAATTCGGTGAAAAAATATCAGCTATAGTGTCTTCTATTTCAGAACCTGATAAAAAGGATACATGGGAACATAGAAAAACTCATACGATAGAATATCTTAAAATCGCTCATGTAGATAGCCTTCTTGTGGAATGTGCCGACAAGCTGGATAATATAAGGGCAATAAGGCAGGATTTTGGGAGATTCGGTGATAGCCTCTGGTGTCGCTTCAAAAGAGGAAAGGATAAACAGCAATGGTACTATAGATCACTTATGGAAGCTTTCTCACTGAGAGCAAAAGAAGCCCCGCAATTATCTCTATTATTTAAGGAATTTAAAAAGGAAACTGAAGAAGTTTTTGTAATTAAAAATGAGTAGTGAAAGGCAGTTAAGCCACTTTTTCACAACTCACTGCTAAGAACCTATCCGAACATAGATAAATCCACGCGGTAAATATGACACCGGATATCCGTGAACCTGTCCTCCTGGCGTCACGAAATCATAATGGTGAGAAGGCAGAATACACTCACTACTCACCACTTACTATTCACGATCAAGGAATTATATATTTATCAACCATCTGTTTCGGTTCTGTCTGTTTGAAATCATCGTTTATAGCAAGTAATTGCTCTTTATTCCAGAGTAAATCTTCTCTGTTATAACATGCCATTTCATAGGCGGCACAGAATTTTATTGCGTTAAAAGGACATGCTTCCACACAGAGGCCGCAGAAACAGCAGAGGGAAAAATCAATTTCAAATATCTCAGGTACAAGCCCTTTTCTATGTTCGGCTTTTTTTCCGGGAGCAATCTTTATACAGGAACATGGGCAGACTCTCACGCAGCTTCCGCAGGCAGTGCATAGTTCTTCACCTGTTTCTTCGTTTTTTATCAACCTGAGCCAGTTTCTTGTATCTTTATACATGACCCAGTGTTGATCCGGATAATGAAGAGTTACAGTAGGTCTTAACAGATATTTTCCCGATGTTTTAAGTCCTGTTATACAGCTCATGGCACCGATAAACAATTCATTAAATTCTTTATCTGCCTGTTTAAAGGCTTCTCTTAATTTATTCAGCATAATGTTTCTCCCCGTTTTTTATTTTAGTACCGCTTCAGGTAATTTGGTGCTCAACCTATAATCCTGGTTCCTCCCGTCACGCGTTACGCGTTACGTGTCACGTATAAAATCAATAAAATACTTTGTCAAATTTTTCAGTATCTATTTTTTCCTGGAGTTTTATAAGCCCGTATAAAAGAGATTCAGGTCTCGGAGGACACCCCGGGACATAAACGTCTACCGGTACGATTTTGTCTACTCCCAGCAAAACAGAGTAGGAATCATATTTATATATACCTCCCGTGTTGGCACAGTTTCCCATGGAAATTACATATCTCGGTTCAGGCATCTGTTCATAAAGTCTTTTAACGAGAGGTGCCATTTTCAGGGTAACGGTTCCTGCCACAATCATTAAATCAGACTGTCTCGGCGATGGCCTGTAAAGTCCTGCTCCGAAACGATCTATATCATAACGGGATGCTGCGGCAGCCATCATTTCTATGGCACAGCAGGCAAGACCGAATGTCATAGGCCACAGAGACGATCGCCTGGACCAGTTAAATACAACATCAGTTGCACCCTGCAGTATCTGTCCTCCCGGTAAATCTGCTACTACTGTAAATATCTCTTTTAAATAACTCATAACTATTACTCCTTTTTAATCGTGACGCGTGACGCGTGACGCGTGACGCGAGGACATACCATTATTATTATCGTAAATCTATAATGATTAAAGCTCTGCTGGCAAGATCTACAATCCAGTCAGGTTTTATGCCCATAAAGATTGTTCCTGCAAAACATATATACATGGCTGCCAGTGTAAGAATACTGTATGAATAGACAGGTTTTTTATCACCTTCCGGAGGTGAAACAAAATACATGAAATGGACGATTCTAAAATAATAGTAAACACTTATAACACTGTTTAATACGGCCAGTATTACAAGAAGATAGTAAGATGCATTTACTATTTCACCGAAGATGAAAAATTTCCCTATAAAACCTGCCAGAGGCGGCAGTCCTGCAAGTGACAGAAGAAAAACTGTAAGCATAAAGGCAAGGAGGGGATACCTTGTTCCCATACCGGCATATCCCTCTATCTTATCTCCTGTCATATCCTCTGCAAGTATTACTACTGCAAAAGCTCCGAGATTCATATATACATAGGCTGTAAGATATATAAGAATAGGGGAGACGCTGAACATGTTTCCTGTCTGTGTATAATGATAGATTCCGACAATTCCTGCAAGTATATATCCTACATGAGCTATGCTGGAATAACCGAGCATCCTTTTGATGTTTTTCTGGCTTATAGCCATAAGATTACCTGTAAACATTGTGATTATAGATAATACAAGAAGGATGGCACACCAGTTAATGGGAATATTATTTTTAAATACTACAAAAAAGAATCTCAGTAAAATAGCTATACCTGCAGTCTTGGAACCAACTGCAAGGAAAGCGGTAACAGGGGTCGGTGCTCCTTCATATACATCGGGAACCCACATCTGGAAAGGAAACATTCCTATTTTGAATCCAAATCCTGCTCCTGCTAAAACAAGGGCAAGAAGAGCAAGCCATTTATAGCCCGGTATAAGTACATCTCCAGTGCCTGCCAGAGCCTGTGCTATATGATATATATTTGTTTCTCCGGTAAGACCGTAAAGTATAGAAGAACCCATAATCAAAATAGCAGCGGAAACGGTTCCGAAGAGGAAATATTTCAGGCTTGCTTCTTTTGATTTAATATCATCCCTGTAATAACCTACAAGTATATAGCTTGGGATGCTTACAAACTCAAAGGCCAGTATGATAAGTATAAGATCCGTAGATGATACAAGGACACACATCCCCATCAATGAAAATAGTATGAGGGCGAAAAATTCTGTTTTATAATGGATGTTTCTGTATACATAGGCTATGGAGAATAAGAGTATAACAGAACCTGCAATAAGTATGAGTGCCTTGCAGAACAGAGCAAATCCGTCTGTTGAATAGCTTCCCTGAAATATAACAGCATTTTTCCCTGTGCCTGTTAAAAAATAAAGACTCAGAAAACTCAGAAAAGTGCACATCCAGGCAGCGAGTCCGAGAAAATATTTTTTTATTTTATGGAAAAAGGCATCCACACATAATATCAGGAGAGCTCCGGCACACAGAATTATTTCAGGCGCCAGATTTTGTATGGTTATAAACAAGCATATTCCTCCTTAATGACACTCTTACAGATTAAGAGTGTTGAGAATATATAAGACACTTTGATTTATCATATCTATAACAAGTGCAGGATAAATACCCAGTAATACAGTGAGAACCATAAGCGGTGTAAGACTTCCCAGCTCTACTGCACTCATATCGCTCAGGTGTTTCCATTTTTCATTCAGAGGGCCCATGAATATACGCTGCACAGACCAGAGCATATAACCTGCAGTCAGCACTACTCCGAGAAGAGATAGCGCTACTATAATCTGCAGAGGAATGATAAGGCCTGTAGCATAGGGACCGACACCGTAGGCACCAAGGAAAACAAGGAACTCTCCTACAAAACCGCATAGTCCCGGAAGTCCCAGAGAAGCCATGGCAAACAACATGAAGAAACCTGCATAGACAGGTAGATTTACTCCCAGCCCTCCGAAACTATTAAGATCCCTGGTATGGGCTCTCTCATAAATCACACCTACCAGGAAAAAGAGAGCACCTGTTATAAGTCCGTGACTTACCATCTGCATGACAGCACCGTTGAGAGCAGTGGCTTTGAAATTGATTATTTTCTGCATGGAATCAGCCGCAGGTGTGGCTGCATAGGATGCAGCTATACCCAGCATAACATAGCCCATATGGTTTACACTTGAATAGGCTACAAGCTTTTTCAAATCAGTCTGAGCAAGGGCACAGTATGAGCCGTAAACGATACTGATAAAGGCCAGTATTACCAGAGGAAAGGCAAATGCAGCAGATGCATCTGGCATCATAGGAAGGACTACCCTTAAAAAACCGTAAGTCCCCATCTTAAGAAGAATACCGGCAAGTATTACACTTCCTGCGGTAGGAGCTTCTACATGAGCCAGTGGCAACCATGTATGGAATGGGAACATAGGCACTTTTATGGCAAAACCTATAAACATAAGCCAGAATGTCAGAGCTCCCAGGGCAAATTTCCCTGCAAGAGGATTCTGGGCGGTAATTTCTAGCATATTCAATGTATGGGGACTGGTGTTGAAAAAGAGTATCAATATGGCAACCAGCATACCCATACTTCCTACCAGGGTATAGAGAAAGAACTTTATTGCTGCATATTCTTTCTTCGGGCCTCCCCATATACCTATTAAAAAATACATAGGCACCAGACAGACTTCCCAGAATACATAAAAGAGAAAGAAATCCAGAGAAATAAAAACTCCCAGCATACCTGTCTCTAAAAGCAAAAAGAGGAAAAAATATTCTTTTATTCTGTTTGTTATATATTTACCTGAATAGAGAATTGAAAGAAATGTGAGTAATGTGGTCAGAACTACAATAGGTAAGCTTATTCCGTCTACTCCTACAAAATAATTTATGGAAAAACCGTTTTGATCCAGAGCACCGAATCTGATCCATGAAAAGGGACCTTCCCACCGAAACAATTCAAAGGTCTTTCCGCCTGTAAGAGTAATAAATTTGGTCTGAGCCCCCACATAGACAATCAGTGAGAGTATAAGACTTATACCGCTTGAGATAAGAGAGGTGATTTTTATATACTCTTTATCATTTTTATTCAGGAATAATATTATGAGTGCTCCCAGCAATGGCAGGAATGTAATGGCACTTAACATCTCCTCAACTCCTTTTTATGTTTATAAAATTTCATCTACTTTATTGCTGTCAGGGAACCAAAAGAACCCAGTACAGAACCTATAATGACAAGAAAAACTATACCGATACATATGGCCAGAATATATTGCTGTATATTACCTGTCTGAAGATAGGTAAGGTATTTCCCGCTCTGTATACTCATATATCCCCAGCCGTTTACAGCGATTCCGTCTACAATATGGTCGTCTATCCATTTCTTTATACGGCTTACAAATAACATAATATAGGCCCATAGATCTACAAATTTATCTACTATAAATTTATCTATCACATAACAGAACTGTGCAATCATAAGCATTACACATATGATACAGTATCTGTATATTTCGTCAAAAAAGTATTTATTTTTAACTACTGTATATATGAGTTTATACAGCAGGGTCAGAAGAAGCATAATTCCGGCAGGTACTTTAGTCGTAATATGGATAAGCTGTTTACATGTCGTATTGACCAGGCTATGAACCGGTTCTAAAATAGATTTCATAAAAGTTTCTTCAGGTTTGACCACTTTTACTCCGTAGAAAGCATACCCGAAACCTATACCGGCAAATCCCAGCAATACTGAAATAATCATTATAATCCAGTTAGGTCCTTCTGCTGCTCCGAATTCATAAATACCGCCTGTATTCATACCTTCCACACCGGAAAAATGAACAAAACTGTGGAATAGACTCATCCCCGGTATGCCCACTGCTCCAAGGAGAATTGAAAATACTGCAAGTATAACGAGAGGTACATACATAACAGGCGATGATTCATGAGGGTGAATATCTGAACGAACAGTGTTTCCCAGGAATGTAAGGCTGAAACATCGGGTCATATAAAAGGCAGTTAAAAATACGCCTGCAAGACCCATTAATAAAGGAATATAGCCTAAATACCCGACAAATGATGGTATGTAAGGAGGCATATTATGAGTGCATCTTTCTCCGAATATGAATGCCGATGCAAGAATTTCGTCTTTACTGTAAAAACCGCTTGTGATTACGGGAAAACCTATGAGGCAGAGAGTGCCAGCAAGGAAGGTATAGCATGTCCATTTCATATGTTTATGAAGGCCACCCATTTTCCATATATCCTGTTCACCGTTCATTCCATGTATTACACTGCCGC
>JBEHWO010000375.1:0-6452 GCA_040217695.1 Vulcanimicrobiota bacterium
TGTCTGGCTTCTATAATATCTTCACGTTCCGGGTCGATTTCCAGCGCTCTGTCATAACATGTTATCGCTTCCTTATATTTTTTCGGATTATATTGCCCCAGTTCACAAAGACTTAATGCCATAGCACTCCATGCATAACCATCTTCAGGGTCAATTTTAACTGCTTTATCATAACAGGTTACTGCTTCTTCATAGTTTCCCAGCAGATAAAATATATCTCCTCTGGAACTCCAGGGGTAGCAGTCTTCTCTGTCAATGTTTATTGATTTATCATAACATGTTATGGCTTCCTCGTATTTTCTCATCTTAGTGAGGCAATCGCCTCTGCCGTTCCAGGCCTGATTACATTCACTGTCAATCCCTATTGCTTTATCGAAATATGTTATAGCTTCATTATATTTACCACATCCCAGAAGGTCTTCTCCTTTTTTTACTAATTCTTCGATTTTTTTGTTCACCTGAAAAATTCCTCCTTTTTCCCGGGAAAAAAATATAACATGTCAGATATTTTGTGTAAATTCACTATAAAATAAGGCTTACATAGAAGTTTACACAGGATTTATGACACAGTCGGAAAATTAATACACATGTTATAGCTCAATACCATAAGTATAATAATTATAACATATATGGCAATATATCTGGCTCTCAGGGAATAACAGGACACAGAAGGCATTCTGAATAAAAATATGAATCCTTTTATAAAACATATCATGCCGGACATAAAGATAAAGGCTGCGAAAAAAGCCGTACTGAACATTATATATATGGACATCATAACAGTTATAAATATAGAGAATGAAATTGTCAATATTTTTATAGTGTTAAGAATGGAAGCATATTTCTTGAAAGAATTATTTTTGATAGACTTTATTATAAGGAATGTCATAATTAATAGTATTATAAGAGAAAAAACAGGATAGGAATACATCAATATTACAGGGAGTGATATGAACATACACAGTATTATTATAAATCCGGGGAGAAACAACATAAGTTTGAAAAGGCCTCTGAAATATGTTCTTATCCTTAAATCTATAATTTCATTTTCCGAAGGAGAAGAAATTTTCTTTATGTGACATAAAGTAAAAAAATCCCATAGAATATAAAAACCCATTAATATTGCCCAGGCGAATATAAAAGGACAGGAGTGAGCAAACTGCTCACCCGGTGGAGGAGTTCAACCATAAGCCTGTGATGTTAATAAATATATGAATAATATTAACCATTTAATCATTTTTTACCTCATTCTTCAGTGTTTTCAGTGGACTTGATGTCCCCTCCCCAGTGGGTACGACTTCCCCAGTTTGTTACAAGCCCGTTGCCCGGTGTATATTGAGGATAACGTTCTTTTTTATGTAAATCAAGTTTATCTTTTAAATAATAATCAGGGTGACTTCCCGGAACAGAACAATATAAAGTAAAATTATCTCTCTTATCGGATACATCATAGGAATAACCTTTTCTGCTATGGGGGCATACCGGTAATATATTTATATATTTTCTTTCCAGTGAATTTAAATCAGCCGGATACAGATCGTTATGCTCTTTTGCATATTTATCGATAGATGCTGCTATATAACAGATATTAGATCTGCATCTGTCTTCCCATTGCATAACCATCAGACTGCTGGTCATACCTTCGGCAATGCCTGCTGTTTTCGGTATTATAAAATAATATATCAGTAATAACATGATAAGATCGGCACATATAAAAGAAATAGTTCTCAACAGATGGCCCGAAGATTTTTTTACCGGTTTTTCTTCTTCGTATTCTTCCTGTACTTCTTCTCCCTCTATGTCTTCCTTCCAGGGATAATCCTTCGCTATTTCTTCGAGACTATTTTTTATTTCACTTATATGTTGAAATCTGTCTTCCGGTCTTAAAGAAAGAGCTTTAGAGACAATATGTTCCATTTTTTGAGGAACTGTTTTGTTTTTTTCTCTTACAGGCTCAAAGACAAAAGATTTTTCTCTTTCTCTCGGGTCAAGTCCTGTAAGGAAATAATGGAGAAGAGCACCGAGACTGTAAATATCGGATCTTGCATCGGTCTGACTCCTTCCGTACTGTTCGGGAGACGCAAACCCCGGCGAACCGACCGGTTCTGTATCTTTTAACTGTTCTTCCTTGTAGGTTCTCGCTATACCGAAATCAATCAGTTTTATTCTTTCCCTGCTGTCTATTAAAATATTTTCCGGTTTTAAATCACGATATATGACAGGAGGTGACATGCTGTGGATATATTCCAGAATATTACATAACTGCAGAGACCAGTACAGGATTTTATTAAGAGGTACTTTATTGTCTTTATGATTTCTTTTTATATGTTCATCTGCAGGAAGACCGTCTATAAATTCCAGAACAAGATAAAATCCGCCTGTAAGCTGGAAAAAATCCAGCAAATTAACTATTCCCGGATGATAAAATTTAGACAGCATGTCCTTTTCCCTGAGAATAGATTTTAAATAAAAATCTTCTTCTCCGCTAATAAGTATCTCTTTTATAATACAATCGAGACCTGTTTTTTTATCTCTGGCTCTATATATTATCCCCATACCACCGGCAGTCAGATAGGTCACTTCATATCTTTCTTTAATTACCGTCCCCTGAGGCAGTATATAAATAACATTTCCTTTATTATCTTTTTTTTCATCAGGAGCTGCTATACGTTTGTGATGTCCCTGTACTTCCATAGAAATCACTCCAGACATTTAATTTTTTATATGAATCTCTCTGTGACATACCATTTACCGACCTGAGCATAAGCATTTAATAAAGGTCTTCCTCCCGTCACGCGTTACGCGTCACGAGAGCATATATTTATTATTTATGCTCACCTCGGTAATTTTATTCTATCAGATAAATCAGAGAATAGGGTCATGGTTTTTAATATTTTTTCTGCAGGAATTTTATAAAAACGTGAGAAGATTCAAAGAATAGTTCCTGTCAGATAATATAAGATAAAAACTTATTCTTTGAAATAACATAAAAGCCGGCAAGATTGTCACACATAGTTTCAGAGAAAAGATAGACTGTCTTGCCGGCTATAATTTAAAGGTATAGGAATGTTTATTTTTAATGGCCTAAAATAAAACTTTACATAAAGAACGGAGGTGGGAAATAAATATTACTGAAGAACTGAACCGGATAATATAGGATATCTGTTTTATAAAGCTTATATTATTGATCCGAATGAACATACATAGAAAGGAATTAATTTATGTTTTTTAAATTTTTTGATAAATTTATCATATGTGGTCTGGTACTATTGATTGCAATGACAGCTATGGTACCTGCAAAAGCTGAAACGGTTAAGGAATTGATAGATAAAGGTAATGGTCTGACAGAAGAAGGTAAAATGGAAGAAGCCATTAAATGTTATGATAAAGCACTGGAAATAGATCCGAAAAGTACTGATGCTATGGCTGTAAAAGGTTATGTTTTTTATAGTCTTGATAAATTCGATGAAGCAGCTAAATGTTTTAACAGTATACTTGAAATAGACCCAAAAAATTTTGATGCCCTCTATGCCCTGGGCTTTCTATTGTACAGAAGTGCTAAATATGATGAAGCAATGAAATGTTTTGATAAAGCTCTGGAGATAGATCCTGATAGTGTTCAGGTTTATTATGGTATGTATTTTACTTTACGGGAACAGAAAAAAGATGAAGAAGCATTAACATGTGTTTATAAAATAACAGATGTAGAGCCTAAAATTACCGAAATGCTTGATACTATATTTTCCGATATGCAGGAACAGGGTAAATATGAAGATGTTATCAAATGCTGTGACAGAGTTCTGAACAGGGATCCTAAAAATATAGATTTTCTGGCCTATAAAGCCTGGATCTTTTATAGCCAGAACAAATATGAGGAATCAATTGCCATATTTAATAAAGTTCTGGACATTGACCCTGCCAATACCGATGCTATGTACATTAATGCCAATGCTTTTTTATCTTTAAAAAAATACGATGAATGTGTAACATGGTGTGATAAAATCCTCGCTCTTAAACCGGACCATAATGATGCTTTTTATACCAAATGTACTGCCCTGGAAGAACAGGGTAAATATGACGAGATTATTACTTTATCTAATAAAACCCTGGATAAGGACGGAAAAAACCTTTACGCTCTTTATTTTATTGCCAATTCTTTTTATAAACAGAGTAAATATGAAGAAGCAATCAGGTATTATGATAAAGCCATTACAATTGACGGAAATATTCCCACTCTATGGAACGGAAAAGCATCTGTACTGGTAAAAGATGGCAAATACGAAGAAGCTGTAAAATGCTATGATAAAACCCTTGAACTTGATCCTGAAAATAAAGAAGCAAAAGCCGGAAAAGAAGAAGCTATGAAGATTCTAAAGAATAAGAAATAAGTAGATGTAAAATATCTCATCAGTTATCTACTGAGGTAAGCATAGAAGACATTTATTAAATGCTTATGCTCAGGTCAGTAAGTACCGAGTCAAGTAAAAGAGTATCCAAAAAATTATACATAGTGATTAGTGAGTAAAAAACCCACTCACTAATCACTACTCACTAAATAATTCATAAATGGTTACGAATTTACCTGTTCCGTTACTAATTACCGCTAAAGGAAAATGATTTGAAATAAGTTTATTCCAGGAAGAAAAAAAATATCCGGTTAATGAAGATATAAAAAAATACTGGCTATGGTATAAAATAAATTAAACTTGAAAATTCAAAGGGAATTTTCTTTAGTTCAAGAAATTATTTATAGGTATATAATAATTTCATAAGGAGGTACCCTCCATGTACGGTTATACACCGAATATTAATCCTGCATTGCAGAAATTTGCCGATGATGTAGATGAAAAGAAAAAGCAATGTATTAACTGTCCTGCTCTCAAGGTATGTCAGAAATATCAGCAAAGAGGTAACTGTGACGGAAGATGTCAGGTAACTATGGTATTACTTCTTGCAAAACTTGTAGAAGAAAAAGCTCCAAAGAAGAAGGCAGCAGCACCGGCAGGAGATTCCCTTGGTCTTGGCCTTGGTATGTAATATTTTATTCGTAATATAATCTGCATCATCGTGTCAAGATAATATTATTTTATTTGGATTTAATTGCAGGAGACCATGCAGGATATCGATCAATGGCCGGATTGTTACTTACATTTGTCTGCTTGCTACCGTCTATATTCATTATATATATTTCTTCATTGTATAAACCGTCTCTGTCTGTCGTGAAAGCTATCTTTTTACCGTCCGGTGACCACGACGGAGCAAAATCTCTTGCATGATTCTTTGTAAGCCTTACCGGTTTACTTCCATCAGGATTACAAATATATATTTCTTCATTTCCATCTCTGTCGGATGTAAAAACAATTTTGTCTCCCCGGGGAGAATAGGATGGTTCTCTGTCAGACCATTCCGGGGGAGAGTATTTCATAGGTACTGCACCGAGCTGAAATATGATAGAAAAATGGCCGTCAGGTCGTTTGTCAGGCCCTATCTGCTCTCCCGGACCTACCGCATCTCCTCCTATGCCATTCCATGAGACTGTTGTTCCCTGAGTTATTGTTGTGTTTTTTTGTTTCGTTATTTTTGTTAAAATTTCTTCTCTCTTACCATCCACGTAGGTTACAGTTACTTTAAAGTTCTGTCCTTCTTTAAACCATCCTGTATCTGCCGCATAGAGATTTAATCGGGTTATACCCTGTACCAGTAATGGTTTATCTCCATTTACAGGATTTAATATTTTTCTTTTTTCATTTACAACACCGAGTATCCAATGACCCTCCGGTTGAGTACTCCAGACCTGATTCCCTTTCGGATTCCCTTTCTCATCTGTACTTTCCAGTCTTATACCGGTAACAGTTTTTGAGCCGACTGTAAAAGAATCAGGGTTGATAAAATATATTTTATTAGCTCTTTCTACTCCGAAGGAATGAAAAACTATTCTTGTTCCGTCAGGAGACCAGTCAGGCCAGAAGTTATAAACCCATGCTCCCAGCTCAAATGTCTTCAATTCATCTTTTTCTATTATTTGCCATGGAACATCGACTTTTCTGCTCCATGTTGAACTTCCTGTAAGGGCATGTTTATCAGAACCGTCTTTATTCATAATAAATAATTCTTCATTCGGAGCATTTTCCTGGGATGATACATATACTATTTTATCTCCCCCGGGAGAATAAGAAGGATCTTTATCTGTACTGTTAAAATCTGTTAATTGTTCTATACCTTTTTCTCCGCCGCCTGGAGTGTATTTTACGGTGAAAATATCAGTATTCAGAGGGCCTGATCTTTCTGATGCAAATATTATATTACGTCCGTCAGGAGACCAGTCAGGTTTAAATTCATTGGCTTTGTTCCTGGTAATCCTCACCTGATTTTTACCATTCCAGTCCATAACATAAATTTCAGGATTACCATCTCTCTCCGATACAAATGCTATTTTCTGTTTTTTTATATCT
>JBEHWO010000376.1:0-6443 GCA_040217695.1 Vulcanimicrobiota bacterium
ATTACTCGGTGACATACTTGTTGCCGGTGGTAACATTCAAAAAGGAATTGACTCCTATAAAAAAGCCATATCCCTGAGTCCGAAAGTTGTAGATTATCATTTAAAATTAGGTGAAGCCTATGAAAGACTTGAACATATAGAAGAAGCTCTGGACGTATTTCAGAGTGCATCTTCTATTAATCCTTCTGATGAAAATATAAGACAGAGAATTGAAATACTGTTAAACAGACAGGGAAAGAAAAGATGGCCCATGCTGGGAAGAGATAATCTGAGGCAATCATATCAGGAAACAGAAAAAACCATGTCTCCTCCCACTATTCTCCGCTGGAGTTTTCTTAAAGAAAACTGGGTTTTTGTAACAGATGAAAAAATAAGATCTTCTCCCGTAGTGGATTATGGAATGTTATATACGGGCTCTTATGACAATAATCTCTATTCCATTGATATAGAAACAGGTGAAAAGAAATGGCAGAATATTACAGGAGGCCCTGTTCAGGCCACGCCTGTAGTGTATAAAAACTATGTGTACTGCGGTTCTACTGATAATATTCTTTATGCCTTTGAAGCAATAAGCGGTAAATTTCTGTGGAAATTTAATACAGGAGCATCAATAATATCATCACCTCTGGCATATAAAGATTTTATCTATATCATAAACGAAAAAGGACATGTCTTCGCTCTGGATACTAACAATGGAAGCCAGAAATGGTCGAAACCTCTTCCCTGTCCTGTACATGGTTCACCTTCTATGGATAAAGATATTCTCTATACAGGTGGTATGAACGGAAAAGTCTATGCTTTAAACGGCTATAACGGAGAATTAATCTGGGAACAAAATCTGGGAGGTAAAATAACTTCTTCTGTAGTTATATCAGAAAACTTCCTTTATACAGGTACATGGAATAAAACATTCTGCTCTATGAAAAAAGAAAACGGAGAAATAGTATGGATCTTTAACAAATCCGGCAGAATACTCTCATCTGCTGCTTTTGACGGCAATGCCGTATATTTTGGCTCTGACGACAGAAAAATCTATTCATTGAACGCTTCTAACGGTGAGCTTATATGGGAATTTAAAACTAAAGGAAAGATAAATTCATGTCCTGCAATTGCCAATAACATACTCTATACAGGTTCTGATGACGGAAAAATTTATGCACTGGAAACAGACTCTGGCCGCCCCTGGGAATACCAAACAAAAGGGCCTGTAATGTCATCACCTGCCATAGCAGAAGGCATGCTGTTTATCGGCTCCGATGATGGTAAAATATACTGTTTCCGCAATTATAAACCCGATGAAACACCACTGCCTACTTCTACAGAAGAAAACAAAGGATGGTGGAAAATTTTTTAGATTTTCAGTTTTATCGTGACGCGTGACGCGTGACGCGTGACGGGTGGTTCGTAATGCGTAATGCGTATTTTCACTGGATACCGGCGAACACATTGGGTCGCCCCTACTTTTCACTTTTCACTTTTCACTCTTCACTCTTCACTATATTCCTGCAGTTTGATCCAGAAAAAAGAAAGCTTCTTTATAAAGTTCCAGACCGAGATAAAGGCGTGCAAGCCGTAATAAATTGGACATAGATTTATCGTCTAATTCTTTACTCCAGAGCAGAAAAGCAAATTCCGGCTGTTCCAGGAATAAATAAATCCATCCGTCTTTTTTATCAAAATCTTCCATATTATGAGTTTTTTCCGATATTGAACGAAGAGAAGCTTCCGAATAAAAAATGAGGGCATATTTTTCTTTATTTAATTTTCTGTAAGTTCTTCCAAGACCTTCAAGAGTTGTAATCAGTCCTGAGAAATCTCCTTTTTTCCATTGAAGAGAAATAGCTTCTCTGAATATAGAAAGGGCTTTCCTGTATCTGCCTCTGGCAACATACATATGCCCCAGATTTTTAAGACTGCTTACAAGAACTCTGTATTCTCCTAAAGGAGAGGCAAATTTATAATTTTCCATTTCTTCTATTAAATTTTTATTCTTCCACTCGCCTCTGTAAGGCGCAAGAGAAAATTCTCTTTTACCTCTGTAAGAATAGGTGCAGAAAAATTCATCAAAAATTGATAGATTCAGATCTCCGTAATGAGATTTAAGTTCATTTATGTCACCTGAATAAAACTCTACAATTTTTTTGTTATCACTCTTCCCTGCTTTATCCATAGAAAACAGGGCCCTGCACCAGCTTCTGCCGGCATCGTCCCAGGCTTCCACTTCTCTGAGAACCATACCTCTGTAAAAAAAATAATAGCTTTCCGCAGTGGCAATATCTAAATGTCTCAATATGGCACAGCATTCTTCATAGAAACAGAAAGAAAGATCATCAAGTTTCATCTTTCTACTTGTAAAAGCCAGATTGTAAAGTATATGAGCTCTTTTAAGTGTATCCTGCCACTGAGTGGAAACAGAAAGGGCACGGGAATAATAATCTCTGGCTCTGTCATAATCATCCTGAAGATCATAAGAATAACCCAGACCTAACAATATATTAGTCAGAATTTGAGGTGAATTATAATTATTAACAGCTAAATCTCTCGCTTCTGTAAAATAATCTCTCGCTTTCTCTATATTTTCTCTTTCACAGTAATTAACACCTATATCGGTAAGGGATGCAATAATTCCGTAAATATCATTATTCATTCTAAATGTATCCTTTGCTTCTGTAAAAGAAGAAAGTGCTTCATCTAAATAGCCTTCCTCCTGAAACATCATTCCCGTATCTATCAAAAATCCGCCTTTAGCCTCATCTGATAACATATTACAGAATTCTTTTGCTTCTAAAAGTTTTTTATAAGCAAGTTCTTTTCTCCCGAGGCGGGATAAACTTTTTATATGTTCCATAAGAAAATGAAATTTCAGTATATCATTTCTTCCGGAAGACAGCCATTCTCCGATATGACATAATTCCATAGCTATGGAATATTCTCTCTGTTCAAAAAAAAGCTCGCAATGATAATATAAGTCCCAGATAAAATCAATAGTGATATGTTTTTGATGTTCATTAAGGAATTCAACCCTTGTTGCATAACTATCCAGCTCTGCCATTGCTTCGAAAAGTTCTTCCGGTTTCAAAGAGAATCATTCCTTTCTATAGCTATCATAAGTTATGAACCACACTAAAATCAGCTGACCGATGATTGCTATATTATTATATAGTATTTTATAAATTTTATAAACCCTTTAAAGAATGATAAAAAATATGATATAATAATTTTTTATAGTGAGTCGTGAGTCGTGTCCAGTTCTTTTCACTCATTAATTAAAAACTATTTATTCAAGAGGCGATTTATCAATGAAAATTTTTTTAAGCTTATTCATGATTTTCATAATTGGTTCATCTATTTCCTTCGCAGGAGAAAGGTATGTATATGATAAAGGAGGAAAAATAAAATTTTCTTTAATAACTCCTGATGGATGGGAAATTAACAATAAAAAGGAAAATGGTGTAATCCTCAGTCTTAACGGCCCGACAGAAAAATCATTTACAGTAAAAATTAATATAATGGTAGATAAAATAAACAATATGACCATGGATGAATATATAAAAACCATGCATGCCACATTTAAAAACCCTCCTCCTGTGTATAAGGAAATAAAAATTTTATCGGAACGCACTGTAACTGTTAACAGAATACAGAGATATGAAGGAATAATAGACTATATATTAAATATGAACGGTACCAATCTGGGAAGCAGAACAATGGAAACAATTATTATAAAAGACGGACTGGCTTTTATAATAATCGGGTCAGCAATGGAAAACAATTTCTCAAAATATGAGGGGATCTTCAAAGGAGTATCGGACAGTTTTAGATTCGAATAGTTTCGGCCCGTTCTATCGGTCAATTTCCATAAAATCTGGCTGATGGTAACTGAGGCCGATAAAAAATTACTCAATATTGAAAGAAAACGTTGTGCATTCAGGGGTTATATCAAAAGTACCACTGTGGAGAAGGGCTATTTGATTACAAAATTTACAATCCTCACTTTTTTTAAATTCTTCAAGGTCTCTCCATCCTGCAGGATGAATTATAATTATTACACTATTCTTTTTCATCTGACTTGAAACAAGAATATCTCCGGTACAGGAAATTCGGGAGGAAAGCAAAGAAAGGCACTGTTGAAATAAATACCTGTTACCATTAATTTGCGGCATATTTCTGGCAAGATTTAATGTATATTTTATATTGCTGAATTCCCGTATATGAGAAAGAATCATAAAAAAGCTCTCCAGGCAGGCATTTACATCATACGGCTTATATATATCATAACAGAAGGTGTAATTTTGAAGTGCTTTTATTATCTCCTGACTTTTCCAGGCAGTTTTTATAATCTTCTGGCATTTTTCGTCTTTAAAACGAAGTTCTATTAATTCGGCAAACATGGATATACCGCATATAAGATTATTAAGATCATGAAAACAGGAGCGAAGAAGTTGCTCATTTAAAGGATGAGAAAAAAAATTATACTCATCTAAAATCTTCTTTATCTCTTCATCTTGCAAGAACAGTAGCCCCCTATATTAATAATCTATCTACAGATACAACCGGGTATGGTTATTTTAAATTCACTTCCCACATTTTCTTTAGATAATATTGAAAGCTTTCCTTCGTGGGATTCTACTATGGCTTTAACTACGGCAAGTCCGAGTCCTGTTCCTCCATAGGTTCTGGTAGTTGACATATCAGCCTGTGTAAAAGGTACTACAAGAGATTCTGCTTTATCCATAGGAAAACCAATTCCTGTATCGGATATATTAATAGAAAGCATATTATCTTCAGGTATATCTATAGTCAGGGTAATTTTACCACCGTTATTATTGAATTTTATGGCATTATCTATCAAATTTCTGAGAGCAATAGAAAGTTTCGCAGAATCAACATAAAGAGTTCGTCTGTTCAGATTATTGTATTCCGTAAATTCTATATTTTTCTCTTCTATTTCTTCTTTGAACTCACTTATTATCTTGATTAAAATATCTTCTATTACACATTCTTTTCTATCAATTACCATACGTTCTTTTTCTTTAAGGCTCAGGGTTATTAAATTTGTAACAAGATGTTCCAGTTTAAGACTGGCCTGCTTAATATCTTTAAGTCCTTCTATCACAGTAGGTTTAAGGCCTCCCATAGCTCCTGAAAGCATCATTGATATATAACCTTTAATTATTGTTATAGGAGTTTTAAATTCGTGGGATATTGTATTTATCAGGTCTGTCTTTATTTTCTCAGCTTCAATGAGGCGCTGATTTATTTCTTTCAATTTTATATTTTCTTCTTTAATTTTCTGTTCTTTAAGGCCTCTTTCTATAACCATAGTAATTTCATCTATCATAAAAGGTTTTGTAACAAAATCATAGGCACCTTTTTTCATTGCATTTACTGCCAGTTCAATTGTACCAAAACCTGTCATCATGATTACAAGGAGATGAGGAGCTAAAACAATGGCATGTTCCAGTAATTCTATTCCGTTTATTCCCGGCATTCTGATATCTGATAACAGAAGATCAAATTGTTCTCTCTTTAAAATTTTAAGGGCTTCTTCTCCATCACAGGCAGTAACAACATGATAACCTTTGGAACGAAGAAGACGATATAACAATTCCCTGATTGTATTTTCATCGTCAACTACCAGTATACTTGCCTGAGGAGTTGATACGCCTTCTTTTTCACTGTGTGACACTAAAAAACTTTCCTCCTTCACAGGAAACTTATTATCGTGACGCGTGACGCGTAACGCGGGCAGGAAACTGTTAATTTAATTCCTGACTTATTATATCTTATTTATTCTATTATTTCATGACTTTCCCTGCATATAAGGTTTAATTTTTTACTTATAAGGAATTTCTATTAAGAAAAAGTATTGTTTCGGCTTTTTTTATATCCTCTCTGACCTGCGAATAAAGTTCTTCCTGATCGGAGAATTTTTTTTCTTCTCTTATGAAATCTATAAGTTCAACTGTAAGATGTGCTCCGTATAAATCGGAGTTAAAATTTAATATAAATACTTCAACAGAGATATCATGAGCACCAAAAGTAGGCTTATTCCCGATATTAATTATACCTGATAAAGTCTGGCCTGAATAATAAACCCTTGCTGCATAAACTCCTTTTAAGGGCAATAATTTTTCCGGGGAAACCTCCAGATTAGTAGTAGGAAAACCGTATTTATTCCCTCTACCATCTCCTCTGACAACCATGCCGGAGAGATGATAAAATCTACCTGTAAGACGTGCTACTTTTTTAACATTTCCTTCCAGTAAATATTGCCTTATAAGTGAACTTTTTATTATTTCCCGATCCGAGTAAGCAGGGTCCAATACATGGATTGAAAAATTCATTAATTTACCGTGTTGCATAATATGTTCCACTGTACCGGCCTTATTTCTTCCGAATGTAGCATCATAACCCATTATTAATTCTTTCATATTTAATTT
>JBEHWO010000377.1:0-6415 GCA_040217695.1 Vulcanimicrobiota bacterium
TAACCTTATCCGATGTTCATGCTGCCATTGCTTACTATTATGATCATAAAAAAGATATAGACGAATTTATAAAAGAAGATGAAGAATTTTCAAATACACTGAGAAAGGAATCAGTTTAGTGCCATTATCTTTACTCTGTGATGAACATATCCCCTATCAGGTTGTTCAGGGGTTAAGAAGAAGAGATATAGATATAATAACTGTACAGGAACTTAATCTGAGTTCAGCAGAAGATGAAAAAATTATAGAAAGGGCAGTAGAAGAAGAAAGGGTAATTTACACACAGGATACGGATTTCCTCAGATTGCACAAATCAGGTTATATGCACTATGGAATTATTTATCATCACCAGCAGGCTTATTCTATTGGAGAAATAATTAGAAATATAATCTTAATATGCCAGACCATTTCTAAACAGGAAATAAAAGGGCACGTAAGGTTTTTGTAAAATATTAATATAGAAATAAATTCCCATAACAGGAGGAATAAAAATGAATATTAACAGAATAATCTTAATAGTACTTGACAGTGCAGGTATAGGAGAACTGCCGGATGCGGCTAAATACGGTGATGTCGGGGCAAATACGATAGTAAATATAGCTAAAGCCGTCGGAGGTTTAAAAACACCGAATCTCGGGAAACTGGGCCTCGGTAATATTGCAGAAATAAAAGGAGTTCCGCCTGTTACCGTTCCTGACGGTTGTTACGGGAAAATGGATGAACTCTCTGCAGGGAAAGACACGACTACAGGACACTGGGAAATAGCAGGACTTAAACTCGAAGTACCATTCCCCACCTATCCGAATGGATTTCCTCAGGAAGTAATAAGTGCTTTCGAAGAAACAGTGGGAAGAAAAGCAATAGGAAACAAAGCCGCATCGGGAACGGAAATAATAAAAGAACTGGGAGAAGAACATGTAAAGACAGGAAATCTCATAGTTTATACTTCTGCAGACAGTGTATTTCAAATAGCAGCCCATGAAGATATTGTACCGGTAGAAGAACTTTACAGCATATGTAAAAAAGCAAGAGCCCTTCTTACGGGAAAACATTCGGTGTGCCGTGTTATAGCAAGGCCTTTTATCGGAGAACCGGGAGAATTTAAAAGAACTCCCCGCCGTCATGATTATGCACTGAAACCGTCAGGCGAAACGGTGCTTGATCTGATAAATAAAAAAGGTCTGGAGGTTTACGGAGTCGGGAAAATATATGATATATTTACAGGCCAGGGTGTATCAGAAACAGTTTCTACCGTAAGCAATCAGGACGGAATAAATAAAACCCTTGATTTCATGAACTCGGTAAAAGAAGGACTCATATTTACAAACCTTGTGGATTTTGACATGCTCTACGGACACAGAAACGATACGGAAGGATATGCAAATGCTTTAAAGGAATTTGACGAAAGGCTCCCTGAACTGATAAATGCAATGAAAGACAACGATCTCATGATTATTACTGCAGATCATGGCTGTGATCCGACATTCCCGGGAACGGATCATACAAGGGAATACATACCTCTTCTTGTATACGGAAAAAATATAAAAAAGGGAGTCAATCTCGGTGTAAGAAAAAGTTTTGCAGATATTGCCGCTACTGTAGGAGATTTCCTGGGAACTGACCCTGTTCCTAACGGAACCAGCTTCCGAAAGGAAATAGAGTAATGTAAAGAAATAATCTCTTTAATTTATTAAGTACCGAGACAGGTAAGTACGTAACCATTTATGAATTATCTAGTGAGTAGTGAGTGGGTTTTAGCTCACTATTCACTATTCACTACTCACTATTTATAGTTTTTTGGATACTCTTTTACCTGTTCCGGTACTTAGTAGTGAAAAGTGAATAAAATAAGACATCAATTACTTTTCACTTTTCACTTTTCACTTTTCACTGTTACTTCTCACAGGTCTATTGACTTTACCTTTTATAAAGGATATAATCACTCTACAATCTTTAATGACCTGTATTTAAGGAGGTATTTATGGCAAAAGAAGAAGCAATTGAAGTGGAAGGGAAAGTAATGGAAGCCCTGCCAAATGCAATGTTTAAAATAGAACTGGAAAACGGACACCAGGTTCTTGCTCATGTATCAGGAAAAATAAGGATGCATTTCATACGTATCCTTCCCGGAGATAAGGTTAAAGTAGAACTTTCACCTTATGATCTCACCAGAGGGAGAATTACCTATAGATACAAATAAAATTTGTAACTTCCTGTTTTAACGGTAATTTCATACAACTTTCAGAGAGAATTTTCTTACGGAGATTACAGCTTATGTTATTAGAAGAATTACATGTAGGTCCTCTTGATGTAAATTGCTATATACTCGGTTGTGAAGAGACAAAAGAAGCTGTTGTTATAGATCCGGGAGGACATGCGGAGAAAATAAAAAATTCTGTTGATAGATTAAATTTAAAAGTCAAATGGATCTTAATTACTCATGGTCATTTTGATCATACGGGAGGATTAAAAAAATTAAAGGAACTTATCGATAGCCCTGTATGTATTCATAAAAATGATGAAGTAATGCTTAAAGAAGGGGCAAATCATGCTCTGTTTTTCGGCTTCAATATAGATCAAGTGCCGCCTGCAGACAGACTGCTCGAAGACGGAGAAGAACTGAAAATGGGAAACTATACTATCAAAGTAATACATACACCGGGTCATTCTCCCGGAGGAGTATCCTATCACGCAGGAGATAAAGTATTTGCAGGAGATCTTTTATTTGCAGGTTCTATAGGAAGAACAGATTTACCGGGAGGTAATTACGAAACTCTTATAGACAGTGTAAAGACAAAAATCTTTTCTCTTCCCGGCTCTACATCAGTATATCCGGGACATGGCCCCGGAACTACCGTTAAAGAAGAAATAGATACAAATCCTTTTTTTCAATGATAAATGCTGCGTCAATGCTATAAAGATTTAGAAAAAAATTCATTTATTCTGTCCTGTAATCTGGCTATTGAAAACGGTTTATCTATAATCCTGTCTTTAAATTGCTGTAGAAATTCGTCTTTCAGGCCTATAGTATCTCCGCTCATAAAGAGAAGTTTTTCGGCAAGGACAGAATTTTTCGCCTTAAGAGATTCATAAAGTCCTTTTCCGTCTATATCAGGCATTTTTATATCAGATAGGATCAGGTCATAATGTTTCTTTTCCATGGCTTCAAGGGCAATTTTTACTTCACCGAAACCGTCTGCATGATGGCCGAGATTTTCAATAGCATTACAGACAACCTCTCTGATTACTTCCTCGTCATCAATAACTAAAACAGACTTTTTTATATATACCTTCACACTCTCTTTATTCTGCGCAGGAACTTCCTGCTGCTGTGAAAAAGGCAATTCTACCGTAAAGGTGCTGCCTTTATTAACAGTACTTTTAACCTTTATATTACCGCCATGTTTTTTAACGATGCCATAACATATGCTCAATCCGAGACCTGCACCTTCTCCTACATTTTTTGTGCTGAAAAAAGGATCAAAAATCTTATCCATATTTTCAGTTGCTATTCCTGTTCCGGTATCTTCTATATCAACCCTGACCATATGCTTATCCATAGAGGTTGTAACGGCAAGTATTCTGTCCCTGTCTATATGTTTCATAGCCTGATGGGCATTATTAATTATATTAAAAAACACCTGTTGTATCTGATTCCTGTCCAGCATCATAGTAGGTATGTCTTCATCAAACATAGTATTTACAATTATTCCGTCGGAAGTAAATTGATATTTTACCAGTTCCAGAACCTGAAGAATCATATCATTCACGGAACACATAGCTTTTTCCGGTGCCTGTTCTTTGGAAAAACTCAGAAGGTTATGTATTATTTTTCTGCATCTTTCAGCCTGTTTATGTATCTTTTCAAGTTTGGTACGTATTTTATCTATTTCCTGGCTTGAGAGTAATAATTCCGTATAACCTATTATACCTGTAAGAGGATTGTTCAATTCATGAGCTATACCTGCTATCATTTCTCCCAGGGCCGACAGTTTCGCCATTTGCACCATCTGGGCCTGAGTTTCTTTCAATTCCGTATAAGCCATGGTAAGGCGATTATTGCTGGCTTTCAATTCATCATGAAGTATTTTTATACGCATCTGAGAACCGACTCTTGCAAGTAATTCATGGGCATTAAAAGGTTTTGTCAGATAATCAGAGGCTCCTGCCTTAAGACCGGAAACCTTGCTTGGTGTATCATTTACTGCAGTAACTATAATGACAGGTATATCTTTTGTAATAACATCCGCTTTCAGTCTGACACATGTTTCAAAACCGTCCATACCCGGCATCATAACATCGAGTATAATAAGATCAGGCTTATGTTCGGTAGCTTTGGCCACACCTTCTTCACCTGTAAATGCAGTAATTACATTATACTGTTCTTCTCTGAGTATAGTAGAAATAAGTAATACTATAGCGCTGGAGTCATCAATTACCAGTATTGTACCTTTTGATTTTTCTTCCATTAATAATATCCTCTTTATTATAATCGTGACGCATGACGCGTGACGGGATAGAATATATTCCCTTTTATATTTTACCCTGAATATTCATAATTACTACTATATTTTATCATATTTATATAATAAATTATACTGACCAAAAGAATTATTATAAATATAAAAAGGAACTAAGTACCGTAACAGATAAATTAGTAACCAAAATATTATATATCGTGACGCGTAACGCGTAACGCGTGACACGTAACGGGAGCAGAAACTTTATATAAGCACATGATACGTAATTTTTTAGATACTCTTTTACCTGGTGTGGTAATAAGGAGTCATCAGGAAATAACTACATCATATTTACAGTTTATATCGTGACGCGTAACGCGTAACGCGTAACACGGGGATACTAATCATTCTAATAATTTGCCAGAGTTATTTTTCTTAAAGTCCTTACCTCGGTATATTAACCTGATTAGTAATAAGCTTTTCCATTACTTTCGCTTGAACTGCATCTAAAGTTCCTTTTATTATGCAGCTACATGCCTGTCTGTGGCCTCCTCCGCCGAAAAATCTCGCTACAGGACTGACATCAATACCGTTGTTGGATCTGAAACTTGCCCTCACATGTCCTTCCGGCATTTCCGTAAAGAGAATAAAAATTTCAAAACCCTTCAATGTTCTGAGTTCATCAAATAGTCTGTCACTTTCCAGTTCAAGGGAGTGAAGAGCAAAATCTTCCTGTAATTTTTCCGTTACCCTATAGGCAGCTATTTTGCAGGAAGGATCAACCAGGAGGGTCTTATTTATTTCCGAATAAAGCCTGAGTGAGCCGGGAGTTTCCTGTGCCATTATTCTGGTACATATAATTTCCGGGGAAATTCCTTTTTCAAGAAGTTTTGCAGCTATTCTGTGAGTTTCGGGAGTAGTATTGGAATATCTGAATCTCCCTGTATCTGTAACTATAGCAGTATATATACTTTCGGCAACAGGTTTATCTATTTCAATATCCAGACATGAGAGAAGAGAAAAAATAATTTCTCCTGTAGAAGAAGCACAGTGGTTTATATAATTAATAGTGCCTATGCCGGCGGAATCCCTGTGATGATCCATATTGATAATAACAGGAGACTTTCTGGCAATAGAAGCCACATCTTCTATTCTGCTCCATTTTCCGCAGTCAAGAACGATAGACACATTATAAACCTCGTCTTCACTCCAGGATGACCTTATTTTATCAAATAAAGGGAGGAAATCGAATCTTTTTCTGGGACAATCAGGGTTTATGATTTCAAATTTCTTACCGAGTTTTTCAAGTATAAGGGCCATAGCTATCTCGCTTCCGATACAATCGCCGTCAGGCCTTACATGTGAAGTAATAAGAAAATTATTTTCTTTTTTTATTGTTTCCGCTATTTCTTTGAGGATTTTCATTGAATTAAATACCTGTCTGTTATTATAGTGTATTTCATAACGTATTAAAGTTAAAGTAATTATTGGGATGAGCATAAATAACACATAACTGCTCTCGTAACGCGTAACGCATGACGGGAGGAAAACGTTTATTACATATTTATGCTCAGGTCAGTGAAAAATATATAAATTTTCAATATTATAACACCGGTGAGTTAATTTATCAATTTTTTTTCGATAGTTTACGAGAGATAAATTCACTTTTACCGGAAATCGCACTTAATTTCATAAATCTATTAATTTATATGAGAATCGTAACGCATAACGCGTAACGCGTGACGGGAGGAACAAATTCTCATAATTCTTTGTGACCGAATCGGTCATGGTTGTTATACTTTTTTGCATAGAACGTTACATTATAATACTGAAGAATTTCAGGGGCCAGTCCCTGGAGAAAAGAAATTCGTCGTAAAACCTGTATATAATATCATTAAGAGTTAATATGACATGCCTGGAAGAACAAAGTCAGGAGAAAGAGGATTATTTGTTTT
>JBEHWO010000378.1:0-6405 GCA_040217695.1 Vulcanimicrobiota bacterium
ATAATGGCCGCTATGAACTTGAAGTACCTGCAGAGTCTGTGATGATCATTGCCGAAGGGAGAGACGGGATGAAAGGAAGCACTTACCTGAGTCTTTCTTTGTCTCCAGGTAGTAGCTGGAAAGATATCGATATAGTGCTTACAGATGCTCCTCCTATTACTGATGCTCCTCCTCCTTTAGCAGAGACCGAAACACCGACACCCACTCCAACTCCCTTACCTGCTATGACTTCGACAGAGACTGTAACTCCTACTGTGACTCCTACTGTGACTCCGACAAGGACTGTAACTCCTACTGCTACTCCTACTGAATCATGGCCTCCCCTGGTATCTGTACCCGGAGGAACTTTTAATATGGGCAGTGATGCAGTCCTCAGTGCCGATGAAATGCCTGTCCATTCTGTTACAGTAAGTTCTTTCAACATGTTCAAATATGAAGTCAGAAATTCAGATTATGTATTATTTTTAAATGCTGAAGGTAATCAGACAGAAAGCAGTTTCCCATGGATTGATCTGTCTGCAGGCCCGTCTCAGGGAATAACAGGCGGTCCCGGTGCGGGGACTTTCTCTGTAATACCGGGGTATGAAAACCGTCCTGCAGTATATATATCCTGGTACGGTGCCGTTGCATACTGTAACTGGCTGAGCAGTAAGCAGGGATTGACTCCATGTTACGGCCCCATAGATAACAGGGGAAATGATCCTTCCCTGTGGAGGACACTGAATGGATACAGGCTTCCTACAGAGGCAGAGTGGGAATATGCCTGTCGCGGTGGTTCTACTGCAGAATTTTACTGGGGAGCGTCCTATCCTCCTGACCCGCCTGCGAATATAGGGAATTATGCATGGTATACCGATAATTCCGGTGGAAATCATCATAATACGGGGCAGTTATTACCCAATAGTTATGGCCTTTATGACATGAGCGGAAATGTATGGGAATGGTGCAGTGACTGGTTTGGTCCTTATTCTGCCGGACCTCTGACAGATCCCACCGGTCCTGCTACAGGATCGATTAGAATCATTCGCGGCGGCGCATTGGACGGTCCTGCCATTAACTGTCGCTCTGCCTGGAGGGAAAAAATATTACCGGAATACCGCATGAATAATACCGGTTTTCGCCCTGTTTGCAATCAATGATCTATAAAATCCAATTTCAAGGATTTGCTATGGGCCGGATTTACAGGTGGATTTATGAAATAAGAGGCAATTTAATTTTCATAATTTTCCTCCTTATCTATATATTGAAGCCTATAAAATATTATGGTATAGTGTTTTATTAAATCGTTAAAAGCTCGATGATACAAATGCTGGATATGTGAGGAGTAATTTCATGAAAAAATTAAATAGTTATATATTATATATTTTAATAGCTCTGTTTATTATTGCAGGCTGCGGCAGCAACAGTACAGATGTAATCTCTCTGCCAACTGCCACTGTGACACCTTCGCTGGATGGGGAACCTCCTCAGTCAGACCCTGTTATCGGAGAAACCCCTCAGCCAGGCATTGATAATACAGGTTCTGCTTATTTTCCCGATCTTGGTAACGGCGGTTATGATATAAAGAGTTATGATATGGCTTTAAATGTTGATGTACAGGCAAATTATCTCACAAGCACTGTAAATATTAAAGCTACGGCAAAACAGGCACTCAGCTCCTTTACCCTTGATTTCAAGGGATATACTGTTACCGCTGTATCTGTAAACGAACAACCTGCACAATATTCACGATATAACACCAAGATCAGGATAACACCTGTTTCTTATATACCTCAAAACCAGACTTTTTCCGTATCTATAAGTTATAATGGAGACCCCACTGATTCCTCATTCGGAGGAAACGGAGCATGGACATACATTACTAAAACCGAAAGTATATCAGTATTAAGCGAACCAAATAAAGCTTATACCTGGTATCCCTGTAATAATATACAACAAAATAAAGCATTATATACCTTCAAAATTACTGTTCCGTCACAGTATATCGCACTGGCAAACGGTGTTCTCGTATCTCAATCAACTTCAGGAAGCAATACAACCTATTCATATAAAGCCAGAGATCCCATTGCTCCCTATCTTGTAACAATAGGTATCGGCAAATTAACTGTTGAGAACATTACCAGTGCAAAAGGAATTACTATAAAAAATTATTTACCTGTCCCGGCCAATGCTTTAATAACGAGAAGCCTTGCAAAACAGGCTGAAATGATAGATTTCTTTTCAGGAAAATTTGGTGATTATCCCTTTGAAATATATGGTGCTTATGCATTGCCTGTGGCAGATAGTACAGTTAAAGCACAGGATGAAACCCAGACAGTGTCCACTATGTCCACCAATGTCCTTGCCGTAGAGGATAGATCGGGTGAGTTTTTAGCTGCCCATGAAATGGTTCATCAGTGGTTTGGCGACAGTGTAACGCCAAAGAGTGTCGGAGAAAACTGGATAAAAGAAGGGGCAGCCACACTGTCAGAAGGACTGTGGGCAGAGCATACCGATGGAGGGAATGCATACTTGACAGAGGTGAAAACATGGTATAAAAAAATGGCCCTTGATGCCAATCCTCAGATTTATAACCCTCCTCAAAGTGATATATTAAGTGATGCAGTATATAACCGGGGAGCACTTGTATATGCGGCTCTGAGGGCAAAATTCGGTGATACAAAGTTCTTTCTCTTTTTACAGACTCTTACTAAAAATTATAAAAATAGCAATATAAGCAGTGACGATTTTATAAAAACAGCGAATGAAGTTTTTGGAGAAAATCTTCAGAGTTTTTTTGACGGATGGCTTAAAGCACAAAAAATACCTGACATCCCGGAATTAGGTTTAAAACAGAATGATCCTTCTACCTGGCAGTGACTGTGGACATTAAGAGAGCTGGCATTATCTATTATTTTTTGATTAATTTATTCAGTTTATCTTTTAACTTTACGGAACTGATGTCGGCTCCTCTACTTATAAGATAATCACAGAGTCTAAAACTGTATATCCATCATTATTTTTAACATTGATACGTGCTCTGATAATTTAATCCATTCGCATTTTCTCTAAAAAAACAGAAGAAAAAGCCGGAAAGACTTCACCTGTCTTAATCTCTTTTATTTGCAATTAAAACACAACTATGATACTATAATAAACAGAGAACATACGATTTACCGGGGGTGTATATGTATGGTTCAGACTATAGAAGTAATATATAAAGATAATGTTTTGAAAACTATAAACCCTGAAATTACCGGTCTTATAAAAAATTTAAAAGAATCTCTACAGAAGATTTACGGAGAAAATCTTTATGAAGTTTACCTTTACGGCTCTTATGCCAGAAATAATGAAGATCCTGAATCCGATATCGATATAGCTATAATATTAAAAGATTTTTCCGATTACTGGGAAGAAATTAAAAGAACAGGCTCTATAATATCATCTCTGTCTCTGCAATATGATGTAACTATATCACCTGTAAGAATACGTAAAGAAGACTGGTTTAAAGAAGATACACCTTTTCTGAAGAACTTGAGAAAAGAAGCTATTTTACTATGAAAGAAAAGACTCAAAAACTGGTTGATAAAGGTCAGGATGCAATAGAAGCGGCAGAAATATTATTACAGGCAAAAAAAAATAATTTTGCAGCCGGCAGAGCTTATTATGCCATGTTTTATCTGGCAGAGGCATTGCTTTATGAAAAAGGATATGAATTTCATAAACACAGTGGAGTTCAGGCAGCTTTCGGCAAATATTTTGCCAGAACAGGAGAATTAGAAGCAAAATATCACAGATATTTGCTTGAGGCATTTGAAAGCAGACTCGAAGGCGATTATGGAATAGATATTTTTTTAAATTATGATTCTGTAAACGAGTTAATTCAACGAGCAAAAGAATTTTTATATGCCACAATAGATTATCTTCCAAAATAAAATCTACCGGTTGCACATAAGGTACGGTAAGGTCTTCTCCGTCCATAATATCTGCAAAGACTTCCGAAAGAGGCTTATTCGGGGCATTTTTCTTCTCTCTTTTTAAGGCTTCCTCGTAATCTGCTATTATCCTGTCTTTTCTCTTAAGAAGATCGGTAAGAGATTCCGTATCAGTCCATGTATAAATTCTTCCGTAACTGTGTTCTTTTTCGTATTTCACCGCTTTGAGAAAGATCAATCGGTTTATTTTCAAAAGCTCTTTCATAAAAAAGATAATTGCTATATAATTATTGTAGTAATAAATTTTTAAAAGGCAGGTATAATATGGCAGTTAAATTTATTCTCACCGAGTATGTAAATCATCTTATGGCTCAGGCTGGTTATGACAAGCTGGAAGATAATACTTTTACAGGGTATATACCTGAATGTAAGGGTGTAATAGCTTTTGGCTCTACATTACGGGAATGTGAAGAAGAATTGCACTCTACCCTTGAGGACTGGATATTAGTTGGACTTAAATTAGGCCATACTCTGCCGGTTATTGCAGAAATTGATTTAAATCGGGAGCCATTTTATGAGCCAGTGGATGCCATGTAAGAGACGGGATTTTATCAGAAAATTACGAAATCTCGGTTTTGATGGGCCATATTCAGGAACACGCCACCAATTCATGATATATAAACAGCATCGTATGGCAATTCCTTCAAATAATGACTATTCCGTTCCTCAGTTGCGTATGTTACTCCGTGAAGTTGAAAAGATTCTGGAGCGAGTAATTACAGCAAAGGAATGGAATAATCTATAAAATTTACCAGTTGCACATAAGGCATGGCATGGTAAGATCTTCTCCGTCCATTATATCGACAAAAACTTCTGAAATAGGTTTATTCGGAGCATTTTTCTTCTCTCTCTTCAGAGTTTCCTCATAATCTGCTATAATTCTGTCTTTTCTCTTAAGAAGATCGGTAAGAGATTCCGTATCGGTCCATGTGTAAATTCTTCCGTCACTGTGTTCTTTTTCATATTTTAAAGATAGTGGGAGGCAAGGGAGGATTTATCGAATCTGACTGATAAAGAAGAATTTCAATTTTATTGTGTTCAAAATGAGATTTTGCCTTTACTGAATTAATTTTCATCAATATAGTGTAAAAAAAGAATATCAGATATCCCTATGAGTTATAGGAGAAGATAAAAGTAATTACCTATAACCGGAAAGTGCCCTCTATATTTGTATAATAGCTTATACAAACTGTAATGATATGTTATAATATATCCAGAGGAGATTTCATGAAAAAGTTGAAGTTATTTCTGGAAACGTCTGTGTGGAGTTACTATTATGCTGAAGATTCTCAAGACAAAATGGAATACACAAAAGTGTTTCTACAAATAGTAAAACTTGGAAATTACCATATTTATATCTCGAATTTTGTTTACGGAGAAATCAATGAGGCGAAAGATATAACTGTTTCCAGACTGACGGATTTAGTTGAAGAATACAACCCGACTGAGTTAGAAATAACATCAGAGGTATATAAGCTGGCAAATAAATACATTAAAGCCGGCATACTTACCGGAAAATCTCATTCTGACGCTATGCACGCGGCTATAACGAGTGTTTATAATCTGGATGCTCTTATTACCTGGAACTGTAAACATTTAGCAAATATAGTTCGCAGAAATAAAATCAACAGCATTAATATTCGATATGGCTATAGACCGATTGATATATTTACTCCTATGGAGGTGATGTATTATGATGAAACCGAAGGAAGATAGGACAATGAAGGAATTATGGAGGATAAAAAGGAAATTGAGCAAGGAAATAGAGGGTAAGTCTTTCGAAGAACTTAAACAATGGTTGGACGAAGGGAAGAAATCCTGTAAAGAGAAAGCTCGTAAATTTAAGGAAACTGTAAATAAAACTTAAGGGTTATAAAAAACTTATTACCGCACCAGGTAAATTAATTACCATAAGAAGCAGAACGATTTAAAAGAGTAAATCTTTACCAGAGGATTATAAAATTTCTACCAGTTGCACATAAGGCATGGCATGGTAAGGTCTTCCCCGTCCATTATATCGGCAAAGACTTCCGAAAGAGGCTTATTCGGAGCATTTTTCTTCTCTCTTTTCGCTTCCTCATAATCTACTATTATCCTGTCTTTTCTTTTAAGGAGAATAGTTCCGGTTAACCACCTGAAGTGTTACGAACATTTTAACGGAACACCTCATGAACACCTTCATACCCATTGCAGAATATGGTATAATATAATATATGGATAATAAAAAAAACAATAAACAACCAATAGACCATAATATTCACGATAAAACCGTGCGCCGCGTAACGATATAAATAATAACTTACGAGCTTTCGTCAAGAGTTGTGTAAAATTCTTTCAAGTGCTATCAACTCCCTCTATTAAGCTGCTTTTTTCAAATTTGTCATATCCTGTACCATAATTCCATCAACAAATTTAGTTCCATGTTTAAGAA